>JAHFBD010000113.1 GCA_023250175.1 Candidatus Melainabacteria bacterium | reverse complement strand
AAAACCTTCATCTTGTAATAAGTCACTTCTTGCTAATGCAAGAGCAGCTTTATCAAAGTCTTTTTGATAAACTTTAATTTCAACTTTTCCAGGTTGTTCACTGTCTACAATTTTTGCATCAATCTCTGACGCTCTTAGTTTAGAAACAATTTCAAAGGCTCTATCTTGTTCTAAGCCTTTTACAAGGTTTATTTGTTCACCTTTGTCCTGGCTTCGCGACATTACAAAAACGACAATTATAAGAGCTAAAACAACAGTGATAACAGAAGCACCAATAAATACCATCTTTCTGTTTTGACCAAGATTGGCTATTGCTGCTTGTACATTTGGTGTTTTTAGTTGTGCTTGTTCTGTTGCCATCTATACTTTCTTACCACTTATCCTTTATCTTCTATCACCTATGACCATGTTATCTAGACCTGCATTTGTGTTAACTTTTCAACGGTGCTTATAAATTTACCAGCTACTTGTGTGGTTAACCCAAGAGCTACTTCCTCTTCTGCCATTGCAATCATCACTTCATGTAAATTAACTTTTCCTGTTGTAACGGCTGCTTGAGTTAACTCTTCTGATTTATTCATCATCTTATTAACATTACCAAGCATATCAGATAAAACATTGCCGAAACTTTGACCACCGCCTAAGCTTACTTGTCCTTTCAATGGAGTTTGTATTTGAGGAATTTGTGGAATACCTGGCAGCATGCTTTTGAATTGATTTGGTGTGAAGTTTTTCATTATTTTTTCTCCTTTTATTGTCTGTTAAACCGAAAGCTTATTAACTATTTCCTTTACGTAATTTTGTGTTTCTTTAAATGGTGGTACTCCTTTAAATTTTTCAACATTGCCGGGTCCTGCATTGTAGGCAGATAAAGCTAAGGCTACATCACCATGGTAACGATTTAGTAAAGAAGATAAATATTTAGTACCTGCCCTAATATTTTCTTGTGGGTTTAATGGATTGTTAACTCCAAGTTCTTGGGCTGTCCCTGGCATTAATTGCATTAATCCCATAGCACCTTTTTGTGAAATAGCATTTGGATTAAATCCGGACTCTTTTTCAATAACTGCACTTAAAAGATTTGGATCCATGTTGTGTTCTTTTGCAGCTTGTTGTATAAGTGGAGAGAACTTTTCTTTTAATGTTTTTGTAGACATTTCACTTATCATGTTAGAAAAGGATTTCTTTGGACGGCTAACATTTGTTATTCCAGAAATAGTTTGAGAAAGCTTTTCAATCTCACCTACTCTTTGTAGTGCGGATTGAAGTCCTACTGATTCTATTGAGTTATAAAAATAGTTCACCAATTACTCCTTGCCCAAATTCTAGAAAACACAAATCTTATTTTTCTAATGTTTAACTACCCCCCTTGTTTGCCAATGTTTAATGTTTCTTTAGCTGCTGACTTTGCCATTTCAACTATTGATAAGTTGGCTTTGTAATTTCTTACGGCATACATCATTTCAACCATTTCAGACAATGTGTCCACATTAGACATTTCTACATCTCCGTTTGCATCAGCTTTTGGATGTCCTGGTATATGTACTTTTGCTCCAGGTGTTTGATCAACTAAAACTTTTCCAACTTCAACACCTTGCCCAACCTGGTTTCCATTTAGAAAACCTGATATATCTTCTTCCTTGATTCCTAGTTGTCTTGCCATAACTACTGAAAATGGATCTGTGTTCTTAGGAACTAAAACAGGAACTTTTCTTTTATAACCAGGTGTTGCAGCATTAGCAATGTTGTCTGAAATAATATCCATTCTTTGTCTTTGAGCTTCAAGACCATTGGATGCTGTGTTTAATAAATCAAAAAATGTCATTTTATTATCCTCCTAATCTATGATGCTCTTACTTCTAATGCTTTCTTCATATGTTCAAAGTGATGAGAAACAGACTTTACCATTAACGTATAACGTAAATGATTGTCATAAAGCTTTGACATTTCAGACTCTAAGGTCATGGGTTTTCCAGTATCTTTATATCTTGCTCTGGCAAGGGCTGATTCATTAGTTTGATCCATTGAAGGAACACCACTTTTTAATTCGCTTAGAACTCTACTGAAATCAATATCTTGCCTGACGTATCCTTCTGTACCGATGTTGGCCAAATTGTTTGATAAAATTTGTTGGCGCTGTACTAATGCATCTGTCAGGCCCTTCATTGCTTTAAATCCGTCAGTTTGAAACATTGTATTCTCCTTTTTTGTTTGAAAAGATTTTCAAAGCTATTACTATTTATATCGGCAAATATAGTCATATTATTTAGAGCTTTGGTTAAGGCAAGGTTTTATTTCCCCAATTCTTTATAAAATAAATCTATCCTTAAACTGTTCTTAATTGGTTGTGGTAATAGCCCTTAATACTAGTACTACTTATAAAAATTAACCTAACAACCACGTCATTGCGAGGAAGGACAAAGTCCTGATGAAGCAATCTCACAAACGTTAGAAGATTGCCACGTCGATTCTTTCAGAATCTTCTCGCAATGACGTAAACAGTCGAATTGTTTCGTGTTAACTTATTTTTCATGCTCGGGGTAACTTTTAAAACTCTTGCAGTTTGCTATAGTCAAATTTATTCTCTGCTGTCTCTTGATCTTCAAAAGCTTTAGGCTCATCAAATCTTCCGTCTTTATACTCTTCGTCAATATAGCTTTGATAATTATTGTAGCCAATATTTTCTTTATCAACGACTTCTGGTTTTTGTGCAGCTATCATTTTTCTAATACCAAATAATGATTTGAGCATGCTAAATAATCCAATAATTGGCATAACTAACATTGGTAATTTTCCACCAAGACTTTGTTGTCCGCCAATGGCTCCAGCTTGTGGGAACTGTCCAATTTGTCCAAATGGAGTTGCTCCGTTTACTGGAGAAATTCCGGTATTAGGGACTCCTGCTTGCCCAGCGAATCCTTGTAATGGTGCATAACCTTGTGGTCCTTGCGGAATAGTTTGTTCTGCTGAATTAATTAATACTGAACCAGGAGCAAAAGCTTGTTGTCTTAGCTGGTGTTGAGGTTGATTAAATGGTACTTGTCCAGGCAATCCTGGAAATCCAACTTGACCACCTTGCCCAGGGAATCCTGGAAATCCAACTTGACCACCTTGTCCAGGTAGTCCTGGAAACCCGTTTGATAATCCAGCTTGACCACCCAATTGACCGGGAAGTCCAGGAAATTGATTACTTATCCCAGTATTATTTCCAGAAAAATTTCCTTGCGGACTAAATGAAGAAATAAGATTATTGAAAAACTTTTTAAAAGTAGCTTGAGCTGGAACATTAATCCCGCTTCCACTAGGATGTGTATAAGCAGCGTTTGCTGCTGATCCTGTAAATGCTCCTAGTAATTCTTTTAACATGATTTCTCCTTTTTATTTATTCTTCCTTATTTGATTACACAGATTTAGAAATCGTATAATGTATTTGCTCGTATATTTTGTCAATGGCTTTTAGTGCTTTAAATTGAGCAGTGATTAGCCCCTTTAATTGACTAATATTCATTAGCTCAGCAACCATATCTACATTTCCGAATTCTAAAAAGCCTTGTTTAACTTTAGTAGAATTAGCATCTGCTTCTAAAGTTTGTCCTGAAGCAGCAGTTTCTAGATAGTATCCTTTACCTAAAGATTCAAGTCCTTGAGGATTATTAAATACAGCAACATTTATCTTTCCGATTTTAGCTTTTTCACCAGTTTGAGGATTTATACCGCTTATCGTACCATCGTCAGATATTTCAGGAGTAAGATTTGCTGGAATAATAAGTTTTGGAGTTGATACTTCTAAGTTTACTCCTAAGGCATTATTATTTCCTTTGATCATTTGCATTAAAGGCTGTGATGATTGCTCAATTTGAGGAACTACTTTATATCCTTCATCAGTTACTAACTCTCCTTCATTAGTTAGCTTTAAACGACCAGCTCTTGTATAAGCTCTTTGTCCACTTGAGAGTTCTACTTCAAAAAAACCAGGACCATCTAATGCTATATCAAATACTTCACCAGTTCGTCTTAAGTGTCCTTGTGAGAAATTTTTGCTTTCTTGTTTAATCCTTTCACCGTTTAATGTTTCTGTGAAAGTTGTTTGAGTTTTTTTATAACCAACTGAATTGATATTTGAAATGTTTTCAATTGAGTTAGTCAACGCTTCTACATTATTTTTTGCTGATTCAAAACCTTGATATCCTAATTTACTAAACATTCTTTTTCTCCTCTTTTTTATACATTCCTACCGTATTTCTCTATTAAATCTTTGTCAACAGATGCTTCCATTCCAAGTAGTTTTTCACTAGCTTCGAAATTACGAAACACCATTTGTAGTGCAACCATTTCATTCATAATATTTACATTGGATCCTTCTATAAATCCTTGACGAACGGTTACAGGCTTGTTGTCCATAAGCTTCATTGCAATTCTGCCATATCTTTCATCATCAACATAAATCTCTCCAGTTTGATCTATTTTTATGTTAGTTGTTTTGGATAGGCTTAATTCTTTGTTTGATTTATCTACTACTACAACTTCATTGCCTTCCGTTGTAACTAATAGTCCCTTTTCATTTAAGTGAAATTTTCCGTTTCTTGTTGGAGTTGGACCATTTTTTGATTCAACTAAAAAATATGCATTTCCTTCTATTGCTAAGTCAAAGGTATTATTTGTTTTATTTAACATACCTTGAGTCTTGTCCTTCATTGCTGCTTCACTTAGAGCATCTCCAAAAGTTAGTGATTCAGGTATTTGTCTTTGATAGCCTGCTGTATTTGTATTCTCCAGGTTTGTTGTTATTGCCTGAATCATTTTCAGTTTGTGGAGTATTCCAGCAACTGTTCGGCCTGCAATATTTGATTGATTGTTCATTATTTTTCCTCTTATACTTATTTCATTTGCAATTACTAAACCCAGGGCTCCTTGTTTAGGAGTTATCGGAATATATATAGGAGTATGTTTATGATGAGGTTAAAGAAATCAAATAATATACTTATATGAGATAAATGTACTAGGGGTAACCAATTAAGAAGAAATTAAAACCCTAAAAAACATTATTTTCGTTATATTGCATAGATAAATCCAAAGAAGGGATATTTAATTTTCCACCAATTACAGTAGTTGTTCCATTGATTACATATGGTGGATTATTATTGCTGTAGTATTGGTCATAGGGAGTACAAGAATTATTGGTTAAGTCAGAAGATAATTTTATATGTGTTGGTAAGTTAGAATAATAATGAATTTGTTTATAAGTTAAATCTTTTCCATCATCTTCAGTTAGTAAGTCAGAGTTATACACTGATTATTCTCCATTAAATGCTTCAGGTATATAAGGCAATTAATTAAATATATTTGATAGAAACAATTTTCTATATTTGCAACATTAAAAGTATTTAATATGAAACTAAGAAAATTCAAGATTAATTCAACCTTAGATATGCACAGTTTAGATTAATTTTTTTTAATCTAATTTCAACAAATAGGGTATCAATATAATCTTTTCTCAACTTTGTATCTGAGGATTGAATAAAACAGCTTTAAATACCGTTAAACATTATGATTTCCAAGAAGCATCTAAAACTTAAAAAAAGATAAATTTGAAGGTATTAGCTTATTTACATGTTGAAATCATATATGAATCTTGAAATCATATATTACTGAAGATTCCTTAATTTATTCAAGAAATAAATAATAATGACAAGAAAACATAAAAAGGACTTAAAAGACTTTTTAAAATCTTTATTGATTTTTATTTTTGTATTTAATTGTTTCATTATTCAACTTTTTTATCCTTTAGGTGTTCGAGCTGTTCCATGTGTAGGTAATAACGGAGTATGTTCAGGTGGACAGACATTTGTATGTCCTGGTGGACGACCTTCCTGTTGTTTAATTGATCAAACAGCGGGATGTTTGGATCCAACATTGACATTTTGTCAAAATACAGGCTCATGTCAAACAGTATCTACATCCTCAAGCTCAAGTAGCTCATCATCAAGTAGTAGTTCTTCAAGTTCCAGTAGCTCATCATCGAGTAGTAGTTCTTCAAGTGGAGGTATGTCTTCAAGTTCCAGCAGTTCATCATCGAGTAGTAGCTCGTCAAGTGGGAGTATGTCTTCAAGCTCCAGCAGTTCATCAAGTGGTGGCATATCATCGACTTCTTCAAGTTGTGGTTGTGTTGCTGGTGCAAGACAGTGTGTTGATAGGGTTTCTGTCCAAGATGCATACTCCATTATTAATGCAAGTAATGATATTTATTTTCATCAAACTATACATTATACGAATTTGAATGATTGGGTCTCAGTAAAAGACAATCAACCATGGGGAGCTTATGACCTTATTGATTTAGATCTTACACAAGCCCCTCTTCCAGTAAATCCTATAGGTCAGCCCACGACTCCTAAAGCACTTATAATTGCAAACAACAATGTTTATTTACATGCAGATTTGCTAAATCTTGGAACAAATGATTGGCAGCTTGCAAGTTATAATGCTCCATGGTCAACACGAGTTTTGTCAAATATAGGAATTACACATGTTGGAAGTACAACACTAACAAATATCCGTGGGATTGTATCTGCTGAAGATCGAGTATATTATTTCTCAGATAAGTCAGGAAATCCATATGGAGTGAATACGTGGGCCGATGTCTCTGATAATAAACCCTGGGGTAATGCAACTATTCAAGATACAGATATTACCTCAGAAGGAAGAGCTTATGTTTTAGCTAATGGTGTTTTATACCATCACTTTAATGTAGAAGCTTTATCAACTTATAGTTGGATTGTTGCGCCAAAGCAGCCTCCTTGTGGTGCTGTGAGAGTAGATAGCGAATATAGACCTGTTATAGTAGCTAGGGATTCAGAAGTGTTTTATAGTCTTGCTCCTTTTGGTGCTACTTCTCTATATAATTTTAATAGTCATAATGACAATAAACCATGGGGTACACATAAGGTTAATGATGTATCCGTATTTTATTGGACTCAATCAGAGCCATGGAATACGCCAGCTATTTCGCAAATAGTTGCTAATCAAATTCCGTATTTGCATTTAATGTCAGAGAATCAAAGTACTTCAGATTGGATAGATGTGAGTGATAATCACCCGTGGGATCAAATTGGTGGACCATGTTTTGTTGGTTTTTTGGGTTCATCAAGCGGAAGCAGCGGCGGAAGTAGTGGCGGATCAAGCAGTGGAAGTAGTAGTGGTTCAAGTGGA
>JAHFBD010000112.1 GCA_023250175.1 Candidatus Melainabacteria bacterium | reverse complement strand
GAAGTTAAGTTAAATCTAAAAGATATTACTGGAAGAACTGGGAAACTTACTCTTGTGCTCAATGGAGAACAGCTTAATGGAACCTTTGAAAGTGGTGTTGTTATTGTAGCTATTAGAAGATCAATCTTAAACCCACAAAGAGCATGTGCACTAATTGGACTCTTTGAAGGTTTAAGTGGGGAACCTACCAGTTCTACCCCATCCCCAAGCCCAACACCATCTCCTACTCCAGGCATGAGCATGAATGGTCCAGCAGGACCTGAAGGTAATCCAGGCAATATGACAGGATTTGATATGGGAGGAGCTGGAATGATGTTAGGAATGGATGATTCTGGTCCAGGATCTGAAATGAATAATATGGGTGGAATGGACAGTCCAGGACTCGGAATGAGTAATATGGGTGGAATGGGCATATTCTAATTCCCCAATTAATCAGACTAACTTCTAAAATAACCTTTACAATAAATCGTAAGGGTTATTTTTTTTGTTTCTACCTATCGCTCGTTTCGCACTAATGCTCAACTCGCTCTTCCTTAACATGGCGCTTTTTGGTGAATAAATCACACAAAAAGCTTATTTATGGTCTTATACATTATAGTTTAGGCAGTAACATTTTTTATTAATAAATCGAGATGTATAGTTTAAAATTACTAATATGAAACAAAAAGTCCACCTTCTAATTATTATATTGTGCTTAATTACTACTGTTTTTTTTATTAGTAAAGTAACAGCACAAGGACAAATAACAACTGTCAGTAATGAATGTAAGTGTTTAGAAAAACAACACTTTTTTAATAATGTTTGTACTACCGAAGAAACAAGAAACTGTTTTGTTAATCTTAATCCTGGGTCATCTTTTAAGCCCGTATGTGGCTGTGATAATAAAACATATGCAAATGAATGTGCTGCGGGTAATTATGGTATTAAAAGTTTTACAGAAGGCAATTGTAATACATCTTCTGAGATTAAATGTTTATTTCATAGTGATTGTCCTAGTGGTACCTGTTCAAATGGTACTAAGTATTTTGAAAGTCTTTGCGAATTTGGTACATGTGTAAAGTCAGCAGTTCAAAATGATATTTGTAATTCAATTCAGCCATCCTCAAGTTCAGGAGCTGTGGAGTGTAATCAAGATGAGGACTGCATAAAAGGGGTTTGTCCTAATGGTAAAACTTATTTAGCTTATTCATGTCTAAATAATCAATGTAATCAAATAAACTATTTTGCAGATCCTTGCTTGGACTTGTCTTCTTCTAGTTCAGGCTCTGTTCAGGCAAAGCTAAGCAAAGAATTTAATGGTATATGGAAAGCTCGATTAGCAAAACCATCGAAAACTAGCACTAGTAGTAGTACCTCAGGTTCTGGAGAATGTATATTATGTACTCAGGTTTTTCCAATTTGTTCAGAAGATGAAACAGTAAAACCACAAACATGCAATGAGTGTGCTCACTGTGAGTCAACAGTAGGAGAACCCGTTGTATCACAACCAAGCAGTTTATTTCATCTGGATGAGGGCTTTAAAGGCTCAAGAATACTGACTTTAAACCTTTGTGTAAAAAATGGGTTGTTAAGTGGTACTGTAACTCAAACAGGAGTTGCAGAAAATGCACAAATAACTTTACAGGAAATAATATCAAAAAAAGAAATTAAAATAATCGTTAATGATTTTAATGGAATTGCAAGTGATATAACCTTAAAGCTTATTGGGGATAGAACATTGCTTGGAACTTTTAGCGATGGGCACACTTTCAAGGCAAGAAGAACTGCAAAAAAATGCTTAGAATCGAATGACATATCAAACTGTTCATCTAAAGGAAGTTGTAGAGGTAAAAGTGGGAAAGAATTATCCTGTCCCAAAGGAACAGAATGTAGTGGGCTCCCAGCTTATGGCTGTTTTCCACCCGGATGTCCAGTCCCAATTTGTTGTTCATATAATACAAGGATTAAAACCACAGGGCTTGAAAAAAACATAGCAGATATTAAAGAAAGGGATTTAGTTATATCAGATGAAAATAAACCAGTCCGTGTAATTAAAGTCAGCAAAATAGAAGTAAAAAATCATCAGGTATTAAAGATAACTTTAAACGATGCTACTGTTCTAGAATTAAGTCCGGGACACCCGACAAGTGATGGACGACTTGTAAAAGATTTAATGGTGGGAGATAAAATAGATAATCGGATAGTGATTGAAATTAAATTAATTCCATACAAGTACAAATATACTTATGATATTCTTCCTGATTCCAAGTCTGGCAATTATTATGCAAATGGGGTTTTAATAGGAAGTACATTAAAGTAGATTATTCAAACTTAAAAACTTTATTAAATCTGTTAACTGATCTGATTTGTTTTTTACACTGAACAATAAAACCTGATGATGAGACGTCGCTTATAGCACTTGTTGTCTTTGGTTTTGTAATTAGGATTAAATTCGTAAATTTCTTAAATGGAACTTTTGGAGTAATACCACTTATATTAAGTCCGTCATTTGAAATCATGGTTGAACTTGAACAAAATCGTTTATTTTGAAAACATATTTTTATGTCTTCAGTAAATATAGTAGGATCAATAAAACCATCTATAGTAAATGATGTTCCACCTGCTTTTGAACCTTCATTAGGAGTAATGCTTTTAAATATGGGTCCAATTGCTAAATCAGTTACTGAACTAATGGAATTGTCTTTGGGATTAGATGAGAGAAAATATCTGCCATATGGATCGCCAGCTAAAAATGTGGTTCCAGCATCATTGGAAAGTACAAACTCACAAATTAAACTCAGATCGGTAAGATTCAATATTTTTAATATCTTATTATTATCTTTTTTTGTTAATAATAAAACCTCTCTTTTATCGGGTGTAATTAAAACATCAATGATACTACCACCATCATTAAACTTTTTAGACTTTATAATCTTAGGCAATTTAACTTTGGTTGCATTTAGCTTATAGACAATAAATCCATTTTCATCAGGATTATTACCTACCGATATAGCCAGATTGCCATCTGTATCAATTGTAGAAAGTGTTTTACCTTTAATATCATCACTTAAAAATTTAATTGTAAATTCATCATCTGTTAGATTTAATAGATGGAGGACATGTCTTCCATCAAGCGAAGAAACAACTGCTTTACTTCCTGAGTCATCAAAATCCACCATACTTAAGAACTCATCTAAATCAAAAAGAATATCACTTGGAATGTCTAATTTAAGTAGCTCCTTAGTTTTATTATTTAAAATCCCAATGGACTGAAGAAGTGGTTCTTTGAAAGTTATTACTGCTTTATTAAAGTTCGGAGACACTTCTATTGACTGAGCAATACCAGGTAATGAAAAACTTTTTTCTGTTTTTCCTGTTTCAGTATTTATAATCAATAATTTTGGTGCTTCCGAATCATCATTACTTGCAAATAGTTTATTACCTTCAAAATCTGCAAATGCTAAAGTACTTATAGTTTGTGTACTCCCATCTAACGTAATAGAAAGATCTTTTATAGAATCAACGACTAAATCTATAATATGAATTGTTGAACTTGATTCACCAAAAGAAAAAGCTTTTTTACTATTTTGGCTTATACCAACCATAAATATTGAATCGTCTGGATTATCTTGATTTAAATTAATTATTTTATTTTCACTAAGCTTGCCTGATGAAAAGCTCAACTTTCTTATATAAGGATTTGCACTTGAATCAACGATAAGACAAATAGAACCATTTGGGGATATAATCAGGTCACTTATTGATGATAAACATTTATCTTCTACACATTTAGGAATTAACGATACTACTTCAGCTTTAGTAACATTGCCTACTAAAGTAAACCAAAACACTACTTGAAACAAGCTAAGAACAAGAACTGATTTATCTTTTATTTTCATTATTTATCGGTAATTAATAATGTAACATTTACTAAAACTTAATTGTATAAGTTACTACTTAGCTAGCATAATATTTTTAAGTAAATGACTCATAAGGTAAGATTTTATCCGATTTATTCGGTAAAATCTGTAAGGCATTATAAATGACAGACTGGAAGCACTCTGGAAAGCCGGTTTTAGAAGTGCAGCGAAAAAACCGGCGGCAGGTAGAAACTTGTATAACTTAACAAAAGTGTTTATTAAAAGATTAATTAGGTATTATAAATGATGATGCAAAAAATAATTCAGATATTTTTAATCTTGATTCTTTGTATAAGCTATAGCTTTGAAAAAACATTTGCCCAGAGTACTTCAGGAACCACTTCAGGTGAAGATATTGTAGAATCAATAACTACTGATTTACCAGAAGCTGAGATAAGCTGTAGAGCAGGGGGCAGTTTAGGACAATTATTTCGGAAACTAACAAAATTTAAATCAAAGGGAAATGTATTTTTTATAGATAAAGCAAGTAAAGAAATTGCTATTTTTGAAAATGCCGTAATTGAAAAACCAAGTCCCAATGTAGACAAATTAACTGCAAAAGTGTTTATAAAAATCCCTAATATTTCTAGAGAAAATATTGTAAATCTGCTTTTAAAAAAGCAGTTAGTCGTTGCACAAAATGCTAAGGTCATACTTGCAATTAAACTCTTTAAAAATAATTCTCAGGAAACTTATCTCTATGAAAGTATTGAAGAGCAAAAAAACACTACAGCTACTGTATTTGCACAAGTAAAAAAACTTAGAAATATTACATTTAACAATGATAAATTTTTTAGTGCCGAGGGTACTGTAAAGGTACGATTCCCAAATCCTCCTAAAAAAATAGACACCTCAGGAAACTTAATAGATACCCTTGACAATGGCCCAGGAACCTTAGAGTGTAAAGGTAATAACTGCCCTGTCCATGACTTTGACTTAACAGATTTAAAAGATGCTTTTGATAGCGGACTTGTGGGCGATATAACAAAAGATGCAACTTCTACACCACAATAAAAGTATTACGTAAGTATTATATTGCTCTATAGTCTTACCATCTAAGATTTGCTATTATATTTGAATGGCAAAAAAAGTATTAATTATTGGCTGGGACTGTGCACCTCCAGATTGGGTTTTTGATAAATGGATTGATAATTTACCTACTTTAAAATCTCTTTTAAAAAAAGGACTTTATGGAAATCTAACAAGCACAATTCCTCCTATTACTGTTCCAGCATGGCAATGTATGTTAACAAGCAAAGATCCCGGACAGCTTGGAGTATACGGCTTTAGAAACAGGAAAGACTATAGCTATGATGGGCAGTACTTTTCTAATGCTCAAGATATCTTAGAGCCCACCGTTTGGGATATTTTATCTAAGGCTGATAAAAAATCAATATTAGTCGGTGTTCCACAAACATATCCACCTAAGCCAGTTAATGGACATATGGTTACTTGCTTCTTAACACCCAGCATAAAGTCTCAATACACTTACCCTAATGAACTAAGACATGAAATAGAAAAAAATATTGGGGAATATATACCCGATGTGAAACACTTTAGAACAGAAGATAGAGATTTTATTCTCAAACAAATTTACGAAGCTACTGAAACTAGATTTAAAACATTTAGATATTTACTTCAAAATAAAGAATGGGATTTTGCAATGCTTGTAGAAATGGGAACAGATAGGATTCATCATAGCTTCTGGAAGTTTTTAGATCCAAATCACCCAAAATATGAAAAAGGAAATAAATACGAAAATGTAATTCCTGAATACTACAAATACTTAGATAATGAACTTGCAGAGACTTTAAAACTTGTTGACTTAAATGAAACCAGTGTTTTAGTAGTCTCTGATCATGGGGCTAAAGCAATGACTGGTGGTATCTGTATAAATGAATGGCTAATAAAAGAAGGATTATTAACATTAAAAGAATATCCAAAAACATTTACTCCTATAGAAAAACTAGAAATAGACTGGTCAAAAACCAAAGTCTGGGGTTCTGGTGGATACTATGCTCGTATATTTTTAAATGTTCATGGACGAGAACCAAATGGACAGATTCCTCAGTCAGAATATAAACAATTCAGACTGGAATTAAAAGAAAAAATTGAAAGTATTAAAGATGAACAAGGAAATAAACTTTTTACGGTTGCACATATTCCAGAAGACATTTATAGAGATGTTAAGCGAGTACCACCAGATCTTATAGTTATTTTTGATGAGTTAAGATGGCGCTCTGTAGGTAGTGTTGGCAATCCAGGGGGAAATCCTGTTTATACTTATGAAAACGATACTGGACCAGACGATGCTAATCATGCTCAGGAAGGAATGTATTTATTCTACTCTCCAGTACTAAATCTTAAAGGAGAAAGAGACAATAACCATCACCTAATGGATGTAGCACCTACAGTATTGGATTTATTAAATGTAAAAATTCCATCTGATATGAGAGGAAAATCAATGTTAGATGTTGTAGGAGTAAATGTATGAGAACTATCTGGTTTTATGGGGGCGAAAAGGAAGAAATCCTTACATCAGTTGCTGAAATAGTTGGTGAAGCATTAATAAACAGAAATAAAAATGTTGAGATTATTGTTCATAGTGAAATTCAGGATATCCTTGGATTAGGCTTAAAAGATACTCCTGAAGACCGTTCTACATTTACAGACAGATTAGGATTTTTAGGAAACTTATTACATAGAAATGATGTATTTGTACTAATGATTTCTAAAGATGCACTTCTAGAAGACAGAAAACAAGTTAAAGGAAACTACGAAAACTATATACAAGCCACCTTTGGGAAAAATGATCCGCTAACTGATATAGCTATTGATCCTGATGCTGACATTGCAACTGGTGCAAAAAAAATCATAGAGTATTTGATCAATAGAACACTAATACCAGAACAATGTCAAGAAGTTTATTCAGAAGAAGAAGAGGAAGAAATCAGAAAAAGACTTGAAGACTTAGGGTATGTATAACCTAGTGTGCTACAGTACTTGCATCAAACAATTTATCTAATAAATTACTAATATAAGTTTTCTCCAATTTGATTTTGTTTAAAACTGTATATCTATCGGCTCTTGTCTGCGGTGCATGAAGAATGGCTTCTATTAATTGCTCTTTTGTAAGTCCAATTGCTGACAAGGTAGTGGGTAGCCCCAAATATCTAAATACTGCCCGAAACTCATGAAAAGTATGATTTGTAATTAATCCAAGTTCAAGTCTTATAAACATTGATATGTACATTCCAAAAGCTGTTTGTATACCATGAGATTTTACCCCACCAAAAAGCTCATCAATAGAGTGACTGATAAGATGTTCTGA
>JAHFBD010000111.1 GCA_023250175.1 Candidatus Melainabacteria bacterium | reverse complement strand
TTTCAATTCGTCTACAATTTCTTTTGCAATATTTAATCCTTCTTGTCTTTCATCCTGAGTATTCACTAGTCTTTCCATAATGTTTTCAGGTACAGAAACACCAAAAACCTTTTCATTCATGTATTGTGCCATCTTTACTCCTTTTAGAGGAGTAACTCCTATAATTGTTTTTTTTGCAAGCTCTCCTAGCGAATCAATAAATCTTTTTGTTTGTTCAATCTCATAGCAAATTTGTGTCTGGATAAAACTTGCACCAATTTCAAATCTTTGTTGTAGGGTTTCTTTTTGCTTTTTTAAATCAGGAGCGTTTGGATGGGCTGTACAACCAATAAAAAAATCAGTTTTTCCTTTTAGTTCTTTTCCTGACATATCTATTCCTTGATTTAGGCTGTTTATTGTTTTAATTAACTCTGTTGTATCAAGCTCAAATACTGGCTTTGCATCTGGATGATCACCGGATTTTGGATCATCTCCTCGCATTGGTAGAACATTTCTAATCCCAAGTGCACTTGCTCCTAAACAATCTGCTTGTAGTGCAATTCTATTTCTGTCCCTACACGTTACTTGCCAAATTACATCTATTTTATTCTTTAGTATAGAAAGACTAGCAGCTAAAGGACACATACGCATATTGCCACCTTGCCCATCAGTTAAGTTAATTGCATCAACTAATCCAGTTAGCTTTGAAGATATTTCTACTAAGCTTGATACGTCTGTACCCTTTGGTGGTGCTAGTTCACAGGTAATAACAAACTTCTCACTGATAATTGCTTCACTTAATTTCATGCTTTTTCTTTTTCCTTAGTTTATTGTTTGCTCAGTTTAACAAAATCAATTACACTAGATTATAGCTTAAGTATTAAAAATAAGGAAAAAATACAGTGTTGTGGAGAAAACTATCAAGAGATATAGGAATTGATTTAGGTACAGCAAATACGCTTGTATGTACTTCTGAACGTGGAATTGTTTTAAGAGAGCCCTCAGTTGTAGCTGTTAATAATGAAACTAAAGAGGTTCTGGCAGTAGGTGAAGAAGCAAGAGCGATGATCGGCCGTACACCATCACATATTATTGCAACTAGGCCTTTAAGAGATGGAGTAATTGCAGACTTTAGGCATGCAGAAATGATGCTTCGATATTTTATTGACAAAGTTAATGGCAAAACAAATTTTGGAAGACCACTTGGAAAGCCAAGAGTAGCGATAGGGATACCATCTGGAATAACTGAGGTTGAAAGAAGAGCTGTAAGAGAAGCGGCAGAAAATGCAGGAGCTGGTCCTGTTTATTTAATAGAAGAACCAATGGCTGCAGCTATTGGAGCTAGTCTGCCTGTAGCAGAACCAATTGGTAGCATGATTGTAGATATTGGTGGGGGAACGACAGAAGTAGCAGTAATTTCACTTTCTGGAATTGTAGTTAGTGAATCTATTCGTGTTGCCGGAGATGAATTAAATGAATCTATTATTCAATATATGAAAAAAGTATATAACTTGGCTGTTGGGGAAAGAACAGCTGAAGAAATTAAGTTTAGATTAGGTTCGGCTTTTAAGACAAGTGAAGATGGTGACAAATTAGAAGTAAGAGGTTTAAATTTGATTAATGGGTTACCAAGAACAGTAGTAATCGGTAGGCCTGAAGTAAGAGAATCTATGCAAGATCCTCTTGCTGCAATTGTTGAAGCCGTTAAAAGAACATTAGAAAGAACACCACCGGAATTAGCTGCGGATATTTACGATAGAGGTATTGTCATTGCTGGTGGAGGTGCACTATTAACAGGATTAGATGAGCTCTTATCACATGAAACAGAAGTTCCTGTTCATATTGCAGAAGATCCATTATCTTGTGTTGTAATTGGTACTGGCAAGGTTTTAGTAGATAAAACCTTAAGAAGGATCTTAAATGCTTCTGCTCAAAATGACTAATAATTGCTAAAGATGTTTTGTTACGATCTATCTAGTGTAATATTTCTAAGCAAGCAGCTTAGAAGATAAGATTTTATCCCAAAAATTACAAAAACTCGGTAAAATCTGTAAGGTGTTATAAATGGCAGACTAGAAGTATTATGAAAAGCCGGTTTTGAGAGCACCGCGAAAAAACCGGCGGTAGGTAGAAACGATGTCTTTGAAGAAGCCTATATTTTCTTTAAATGTAAATCCACAAACGATATTAACTCTTATAGTTTGGCTAATAGTTGCTTGGATTTTATCTAGGCCTTTAGTTGGTATAGGGCAAGGTGTCTATAAGTTATTAGGAACTGTTATTAGCCAGACCGTCCAAGGACTATATGAAAGTAAATCATCTGCCGAAGATTTGCTTAAGTCAAAAACCTTGGTTAAAGAGCAAGCAAATAGAATTTCTTTACTTGAAATTAAATTAAACTATTTAAGAAACCAAATTAGTGAATTAGAAAAACTAAAACAAATATTGGATTTAAAAAAACACTTAGGTTATAAAGCTATTAGTGCTACGGTTATTGGAAGAACAGCAGATAATTGGCATAAGCAAATAATACTGGACAAAGGGAAAACTAATGGACTTAAGCTGGGAGATGCAGTATTAAGTGAAAAAGGAGTTATTGGGCAGATTGTTGATATTGATAAGAGTACTTCTATTATTCAATTAATATCTGATCCGGCTTATAAACTTGGCTGCAAGATTTTAAAAAGAAAACTTATTGGTATTCTTTCAGGAAAAACAAATTCTGTTGGATTATTAGAGTTTGTTCCAATAGGAACTGATGTAAAAGTCGGTGATGTGGTTGTAACCTCAGGAATAGGAAGCCAAGCATTATTGCCTACGTATCCATCTGGTCATATTGTTGGGAAGATTAGTAAAGTAAGTAAAAAAAGTAGTCGGGCTTCTGATCTATATATTGAGGTTAAGTTAGCCGAAGATTTAAATTCTTTAAGTGAGGTACTTGTATTTTCACCACAATAATAACGGAACAGAGGAAATAGCGTAGAGCGGGTAGTGGATAGGGAGAACAGGAGGACGTTACTGTAATGTTCTAATTTGTTCTCCTATACGCTCTACGCTATAATGATCTTGCTGTTAGGTATGGCAGAGATTTTATGAAACTGGTCAGATGGGAAACTAAGCAGCCATAAATGAAGTGTCTGGGTGTACCTAATGGCTTTCAGGTTTAACCCTGTAAAGAAATTAAAAAGGTAACTTTAGGGTAAGATAATTATATTAAGGGACTGCCATAATAATAATTGAAATGTTTTGGAAATTTAGATAAGCTATAAGTAATATGATGACTGAGAAAAAATATTTATTAGGTGAAATTTTAATTAGTCTTGGGGTTCTTACGGAAGAACAACTAAATATTTCATTAAATGAACAAAAATTATTAGATTCAGAAGGTAAAGAACATAAGCCAGTGGGACAAATACTATTAGAGCATGGCTTTATTACACCAAATGACTTAATTGAAGCAATAAAAATACAGACTAAGCAAAAAGAGCCGATATAAGTTAATAAAGAAACTTGAAAAGTAAGAATTAAGAATCAGGGGTTCTTAATTTCTCTTTAATACTTACCAATTACTGTAATAATAATCATGGATAAGAAATACTACATAGTATTTGTAATTATTAGCCTAGTATTTTTAGGACTTAAGGCCAGTGCTATTGAAGAACTAGAGCTTAAGCAGCCACCATGGGCAAATCCAGAGTCAAAAGTAACACTTAAAGGAAATATTAGAGAGGACATTAACCACGTAAAACCTCAAACAGGGATTGGTGTTATAGGTTTGAGATTTATACATCAAAGCGGTTTTTCATCTTATGTTGAAGAAATTTATCCAAATTCACCAGCAAGTAGAGGGGGGCTAAGACCACAAGATTTAATTTTTGCAATTGATGGTGTGAGAACAGATCGTTTAAATTCAGATGGTGTTTATCAACTATTATCTGGTGAGCCAGGAACAAAAATAAAGATTTTTATTACAAGAGGTCATGCAATGTTTAATGTTGAGCTTATTAGAGAAGATTTAGTAAATTTTTCACCAGAAATACAAAACAGGTATTTATCTGGACCTATTTCAGTACCAGTTGGACCTAAAGATTTATTTCCATATCATTAAATATTGTTTCTACCTATCCGCCGGTTTTTTCGCGGTGCTCCCAAAACCGGCTTTCCAGAGTGCTTCCAATCTGTCATTTATAATACATTACGATTTTACCGAATAAATCGGGTAAAATCTTACCTTATAAGTTGTTTACTTAGAAATATTACACTAGCTAGGCAGTAACTAAATATTTTATTAGCTGTTAGTAGTTATTACATTTAGCTTCCAATGGTATTTTAATTGTTAAACACTTATGGCTTTTACATGTTAGAATATTCAAGCTAATATTTTCAAACTTAATATTAGAACAGTGGTAAAAAAGTAAGTAAGAACTAGAGAGGAAATAGGCCTTTAGTTAAATGGAAGCAATTGAAATAAAAGATCTTTTAGAAGCCGGTGTACATTTTGGACATTTAAGAAAAAAATGGAATCCTAAAATGGGACCTTATATTTATGGTGATAAAGATGGTATTTGTATTATTAATCTAGCATTAACTGCAGATTTATTAGAAAAGGCTTGTGGCTTTCTTAAAGAAGCTGCATCACAAAAGAAAAATATAATTTTTGTTGGAACAAAAAGACATATATCAGAGATTGTTAAAGAGGAAGCTATCAGATGTGGGTCGTACTATATTAATAGGCGATGGCTTGGTGGGTTATTAACAAACTTTGACACGATAAGACATAGATTAAATAGACTCAGAGAATTAGAAGATATGCAAGAGTCCGGGACGATGTCTCACCAAAACAAAAAAGAACTAGCAGTCTTTAATAAAGAATTAGAAAAACTCCAAAAAACTCTTGGTGGAATTAAAAACATGAGAGGTAAGCCAGATATATTATTTGTTATTGATCAACAAAAAGAAGCAATTGCTATAACAGAAGCTAAACTTACAGGGGTTAAAGTTGTAGCTATTGTAGATAGTAATTGCGATCCAAATGGAATTGACCATGTAATCCCAGGTAATGATGATTCAATCAGATCTGTGAAACTAATTACAACCATTGTGGCAAATGCCATTATTGAAGGACATGAAGGTCAGGTACCAGATGTTCATAAAACAATTACAAGTAAAAATAACTTATTAAGAAAGGTAACCAGTACAAGAACTACGACTAATCTACTTCAAGAAGTTACAGTACCTGTAGTACCCCAAGAACAGGAAGTGGGCTAATATGACATTTACTGCAAAAGATGTAGCAGACCTAAGACAAACAACAGGGGCTGGTATGATGGAATGTAAGAACGCCCTGAAAGAAGCAAGTGGTTCTATTGATAAAGCTCGTGAAATACTAAGACAAAAAGGTTTAGTTGCAGCTGCTAAAAAAGCTGAAAAGACAACACTTGAAGGTATTGTAGTAGCTAAGATTGCAAATGATAAAAAGTCAGGTGTATTGGTTGAACTTAATACACAGACAGATTTTGTTGCTAAAAACGATATATTTAAAGAACTTTCCAATGTTATTGCTGATGTTACTTTAACAAATAAACCAAGAGACATGGCTCAGCTTTTAAGTACAACGGTAAATGGGACTTCTGTGTCAGAGCTTATTTCTAGTAAAGTCGCAGCAATTGGTGAGAATATACAGGTAAGAAGATTTGAAAGATTTGAATTAAATGCTTCTGGAATGATAGGGTCATATATTCATCCAGTAGGAAATAAAATAGGTGTACTGGTTAAACTATCAGCAAGTTCAGATAATGTAAGTGAATTAGAGCAGCTTGCAAAAGACATTTCTATGCATGTTGCAGCAGCTCAACCACAAGCAGAGTATATTGATAAAAGCTTAATTCCTCAAAGTGTTATTGAAGATGAAAAAAGAATTGAGTTAGGAAAAGAAGATTTAGCTAAAAAACCTAAAGAAATAGCAGAAAAAATAGTACAAGGTAGGTTAGATAAAATTTTGTCACAAAGATGCTTATTAAATCAGCCCTATATAAAAGATCCAAACCTAACGGTAGAAAAACTTATAAGTGATAAAGGAAAACAATTAAATACTAATATTAAGGTTGAGCAGTTTGTTCGTTATAATGTGGGTGAAAGTGTTGAAAAGTCAATTAGTGAAAAAGAAAACACCCCAGTAAGTGTTTAGTAGTTAGATAAAAATGTCTAAGCTTGCTTATCAAAGAATCTTGCTAAAACTATCAGGTGAAGCCTTAATGGGAACCCAGATATCTGGTATTGATCCAGGAATTGTTAATCAAATTGCTCAGGAGATAAAAAATGCACATGAGATAGGTGTACAGGTTGCAGTTGTTGTTGGTGGTGGGAATATTTTTAGAGGAGTTCAATCTAGTGCTGCATTAGGCATGGATAGAGCTGCGGCTGATTATGTTGGGATGTTAGCTACAGTAATGAATAGTTTGGTTCTTCAAGGAGTTCTTGAATCAATAAAAGTAACGACTAGAGTCCAAACAGCAATTGAAATGCGCTCAATTGCTGAGCCATATATAAGAAGAAGAGCTGTAAGGCATTTGGAAAAAGGTAGAGTTGTTATTTTTGGTGGTGGAACAGGGAATCCATTTTTTACTACAGATACAACAGCAGCCTTAAGAGCTTCAGAAATAGATGCTGACCTGCTTCTTATGGCAAAACATGGGATAGATGGAGTGTATGATAGCGATCCTAAAAAAAATTCAAGTGCAAAGAAATTTAACTATTTAACTTATAATGAAGTTTTAAGCAAAGAGTTAAAAGCGATAGATGCAGCAGCAATAGCTTTAGCTCAAGAAAGCCGGATACCAATAGTGGTCTTTGACTTTAGTTCAAAAGGATTAATTAAACAAATTGTTCAGGGTGAAACAGTTGGAACCCTAATTAGGGATAGTGTTCCAGTAAAGAACTAGAGGCTTAAAACAGATACTAGGACAATGAGTTGAAAAGCATTACTATGGCTTCTTCAAAAAACAAAACCAGCCAGCCCATAGTAATTGAAAATAGAAAAGCTCGTTATGATTTTCATATTCTTGATTCAGTTATATGTGGCATTGTTTTAACAGGAACAGAAGTTAAAGCAATCAGAAGTGGGAAAGCTCAATTAAGAGACTCATTTGTAAGGATAGAAAAAGGGGAACTTTGGCTTTATAACTGTAATATTTCACCATATCAATTTGGAAATAGATTTAACCACACACCTCTTAGGAGAAGAAAGCTTCTTTTACATGGAAAAGAAATT
>JAHFBD010000110.1 GCA_023250175.1 Candidatus Melainabacteria bacterium | reverse complement strand
TCATCAGGTAGCAATGTTCTAATCAAAATGTTATCCTCTGTTATTTATTACTATGTAGTATATCTACTAACTAAGATAAAACATTTCTATTTTCAAATCGTTAAGCGCCTTTAATTCAGTCACCGTAAAAGTATTTGATTTTTATGTATTCTCTTACAATCGGCTTTTTTACATACTTTACAAGCATGCTTAAGAAAAATTTACCAGGTTAAATTTTATTTAATACTAAGGTGAATTCCTTGAAAGTATTAAATAAAAAATCAAAAATATACCTTTAGCTCACTTTATTGCATTATTTCTTACAACACATTTATTAAACAGTACTTGCAGGCATATTCCCAAAAGTCTATACTCAAAACATAGGGAACAATTTTAATTCAGCGCTAGATGCTTTTATCTTGAGTAGGTGTTTAAAGTACCAATCAAAAAAGCTTCTGGCCTAATCTAAGTAGCAATGATGCCAAATAGTCAAAAATCACAAAAGACAAAACTACTAATTGTAGATGACTCAAATAACAACAGAACAGCAATTAGCTATTGGCTAGATGAGGAAAATTATGAGATATTGCATGCGGCCGATGGTATAAGTGCACTACGCATTATTGATGCATTTATACCTGACATTATTCTGCTTGACTATAATCTTCCGGGAATAGATGGTATTGAAGTCTGTCAAAGAGTTAGAGCAAATAAAAAACTCCCATTTATTCCTATTATAATGATGAGCTCATTTGCACCCGAAGCAAGTATTATGGCCTTAGAGCAAGGTGCTGATGAATTTATAGTAATGCCAGTAATGCCAAGTGAATTGAAATCTAGATTAAGAGCCATGCTTAGATTAAAACAAGCTGTTTCAGAATCAACAGAACTAACAAAAGAAAACAGAAAGCTACAAGATTTAGATAAAATCAAGTCAAACTTCATATCTAAAGTTTCACATGAACTTAAAACTCCTTTACAGTCCATCCTAGGATATTCCGACATACTAAAGGAAGGGTTACAAGGAGAATTAAGTTACCCACAAAAACTAATGATTAAACAAATTAGAGAGGCAGGAGAACAACTGCTGAATTTAATAACTCAATTATTAGACTTTGAATCGATAGAAAAAGGAAATTTAGTAATTTCTCCAGAGATTTGTTATATAGAAAATATATTTAGCTACATATCTCAAGTAATGAATCCTATAGCAATTAAAAGAAACATTAATTTAAGCTTTGTACTAGAAAATAAAAATATTCAATTACAGTCAGATAGAATGATTATTCAAAAAATACTTTTAAATATCGTCTCAAACTCAATAAAATTTTCTTCTGAAAACAGTCTAGTCACAGTATCAGCTAAAGAGTCAGATAGTGAATATATTGAAATTCAAATCCATGATCAGGGTATAGGAATTTCAAAATCTAATATTGCATATATATTCGATAAGTTCTGGCAAGGCGATGATTCAATTACAAGAGCACATGGTGGATTAGGAATAGGTCTTACCCTGGTCAAAAATCTAACTGCAATACTTGGTGGTCATATAGCAGTCGATAGCAACCCCAACAAAGGTTCAACTTTTAAAGTAATTTTGCCTAAAGAGTTTAAACAATCTACTCCAACTATAATTGAAGATTATTCACTTCAAAACGCTAGCTAAAGAAAATTAGCCTATAATTGACAAGCCAACAAGTAAAGTGTTAGAAATAAACACCAAATGGAGTTAAAGCAATTAAAAAAAAAATACAACGTCTCAGATATTGAACTATATACTCAAGATTTATCTGAATATAAAGTTTCTTTTGTAGCAAATAAACTAAAACAAACTGAGATTACCCATCGCTCAGGTAAAGCGATTAGACTGCTTAACAATAAAAAAGTCGGTTTTAATTCAAGTTATGGAGACTATAATATTGAAGATGGTATTAAAAATGCCATTGATATATCCTTATTTTCACCAGAGTTAGAAATATTATTACCAACCAAATCACAGATTACTGATTTAACCTCAAAAGAAATAAATCCTCAAGATCTATTTCCCAAAATAAATACAGCAGGAAAAGAAATAATTGATAACTCTTTACAAATTGCAAGCAAGGCTCTTATAGATGTTTCTTTTGATATAAGTACTTTTAATGAAGTCATAAAAAATACAAACGAGCTACACTACTATCATTCAAATACCATCTATTCATTATCAATAAATATTAGAGAAACAAAAGAGAATGATTTTATTGAAATTTTCACTGCTACACAAAACAATAAATTCCCAGACTACAAAATCTTCTTAGATGAATTACTATTAAACTATAAGCTTTCAAAAAAGCATGCAATAATTAAAAATGGACCTTGTCCAATACTGTTTACAAGCAAAGCAAGCAAAGAACTTCTAAATATTATAGAGCTTGCCTTAAATGGAAAACAAATAAATCAACGCTCATCACCTTGGCATAATAAACTTGGTAATAAAATTACAAGCAATCTAATTACAATAACTCAAGACCCTGCCTTTGGTTATATGGCAAGAAGTATTGATGACGAGGGAAGTACTATACAGCCTCTAATACTTATTAACAAAGGAGTCTTAGAAAGTTTCTATTTGGATTTAGCATCTTCATGCAAATCGATACCAAAATATGTATCCACAGGAAATGGGTTTAAACCCACCCTAACTACACAACCTGAACCAACTCTACTAAATATGATTGTTTCAACAGGCTCCAGATCAATAAATGACATTATAAAAAATATTCAATATGGTTTATTAATAGATCAAACGATGGGTGGACTAACTAGTAATATTTCAGGGGACTTATCAGTAAATGTAGATATAGGATTTTTAATTGAAAATGGAGAAATTATTGGTAGGGTAAAAGATACGATGATTAGCGGTAATTTATATACTGCCTTAAATAATATAATTGAGCTTTCTAATAACCCTAAATTTTACTGGTCTAATATTTATAATCCAGACATGCTAATAGACTCTTTTACAGTAACAACTAAATAAATTTTAGTTTTCAATTTGTTTTTCAATTTGTTCTATTAACCAATTTCTAGCCTTTATAGTAAGAGGATGAATGCTTTTCCTTCGTTTAAGGACTTCTAGTAATTTATTATCAATAGCCTTTAATACAGCAGGTTCTAATCCTTTGTCTTTAAATATTCTTCGAACAGGAGCAGCAAATTGTCTTTGCCTTGATGGCTCTGTTGCATCTGCAAGATAAACTACCATTTCAAGTTTACTCATATTAGGCTCTGCTAACGTATGACAACGAATCCCTCCTAACACTTCTGAATCTTTAATTTTGAATTTTTCTTTGGCTATGATTGCACCTACACGAGCATGAAGTATATGAGGATTTATATAATCTACCTCGTCAAGGTCTATTCTATATAATCTTGCCATGCGCATAAGTCTTTCATTAGAAAAGTCTTTGGCACAATCATGCAGCCAGCCTGATAATTCTGCTTTATAATGATCTAATTTCATTTTTTTAGCATATTTTTTTGCAGTCTTTGCAACTCTTTCAATATGCTTAAATCTTTTTTCTGTAACGTTACCTTTAAGCCATTTTTCAATTTCAGGCTTTAGTTTTTTTAATAATTGCTTAGTTTTATTATAAGCAGGCATATATAAACTCTCTTGCTTTGAGGTTACATTATATAGTTGATATTTCATTAAAATTGTTTCAGAAATCTAAGATCCCCAGTAAAGAAATATCTAATATCTGGGATCTTATACTTCAACATAGTAAATCTCTCAAGCCCTAAACCAGCAGCAAAACCAACCCATTCATCAGGATTAATATTTACTGCTTTTAAAACGTTTGGATCTACCATTCCACAGCCAAGGAGCTCAAGCCATCCCCGATTGCCACAAGTAAGACACCCACTGCCTTCACAAAACGGGCATTGAGAGTCTAATTCAGCACTTGGTTCTGTAAATGGAAAAAAGTCGGGTCTAAATCTAACTTTTACTTCTTTACCAAAGAATTTTTTAATAAACTCATTTAAAATCCATTTCATATTTCCAAAAGTAAATTCTTTTTCTATTGCTAAAACTTCAAGTTGGTGGAAAAATGGCATTTTACGCGCATTGATTTCTTCATTTCTATATACTCTTCCATGTGCTAATACTCTAAATGGAGGTTTTAATCTTTCCATCGCCCTTATTTGAACCGTTGAAGTATGGCTTCGTAAAAGAACCTGTGGAGCTATTTTTGTATAAAATGTATCTTGTTCATCCCTTGCTGGATGCTCCGGAGGAGTATTTAAAGCAGTAAAATTATAAAAATCAGTTTCTACCTCAGGTCCACTAACTACAGTAAATCCCATTCCACGAAATATATCAATAATTTCTCTCGTCACCATGCTTAGTGGATGTTCATGCCCCATTTCACTCATCAAACCTGGCAACGTTATATCAAAAGCTTCTTTAGAAAGCTTTTCTTCCATTACAACAGCATCAATATCAGATTTTTTCCTATCATAGATTTCATTTAAATATATTTTTAATTCATTTAAAAGCTTTCCGTGAACTGGTCTCTCATCTTTTGAGAGGTTTTTTATATTTTTTTGTTCATTAGTTAAAAAGCTCTTTTCACCTAAATACTTAACCCTAAATGATTCAAGACTTTTTGAATCCATAATTTGGGAAGCCTCAGACTTAACTTCTTGTTTTAGTTTTTCTATTGTATCTTCTAGGGTTTTTATCATTTTGACCTACCACCGGTTTTTTTGCTACGCTCCCAAAACCGGATTTCTAGAGTGCTTCCGATCTGCAATTTATAACACCTTACAGATTTTACCAAGTTTTTATAATTGGGGGATAAAATCTTACCTTATAAATCATTTACTTAGAAATATTACACTAGCTAAATAGTAACTTTTAATCATCGATGAGCCTCAGAGCAGTATAATACCGCAATATTATATAATGAGTCCATGCCTCTTGACTTAAAAAAAGTTATTACCCAGCTCACCAGTCTTGAAAACCAAAATACTCTTGACATAGCTAAAAATAGAATTGTTTCTACATATAACCTCCTTCAAGATGCCTTCAACAACCAGCAAAAACTCTTAACAAAATTAATTGAGACAAGAAGTAATGAAAAAGCTAATTTTTTCTTTGCTATCCCAGAGTTAGAAGAGGAAAATATAAGTTCTCTTATTCCTTGTGATAAAAACTTTTCACAGCCTCATATAGTTGTAGCTACTGATGGCTCACAAATAAATCCTTCGGCTCATGAATTTACCAATGCATTTTTAATTAATATTGGACTTACTGCAATTCCTTACTTTAATCGCAATATTCCAGTACTACTTAATTCAGAGCCACACATTTATAACTCAATTGAGGATATTAATCCTCTGGCATCAGAAAAAAGAAACTTTTACGATAATGTTCATGAAGAAGACCTTGTAGCCTATGAACGAACATTACAAGAAGTTGAATTGTTAGTAAAGCTAGCAAAAAAATACACAAACCATAAACTTCCCATTATAGCTTTGCTTGATGGGACTTTAATTCACTGGCATATAGAGAAATTTAATAATGCTTTTATTGAACACTTTATTAAAAGATTTACAGATGCACTACTTGAACTAAAGTCACTAAATATACCAGTTGCGAGCTTTCTTAGTAATTCCAGAGCAAATGATCTAATTAACATGCTTAGGATCTACAAATGTCCATATGACTCTGTAGACTGTAAAAAACATTGTAGTGACATTGTTGCAAAAAATCTTCCTTGCAACCCAATTTTAGACTATAAACCCATTTTCGATCGGAAATTAGTAGGGAAGTACTTTACTGATAAGACTGCAGAAGCAGGAACAAGAACTGTTTTATTTAAATCAAATAGCAAAATATTAAACCACTACAACAATGAGTTGAAAATATTATTTTTTTACATCAACACAGGAACTGAAATTGCAAGAGTAGAAATCCCTTCATACGTTGCACAAGATGAAAATTTGCTTACTTTATTACACAACACTATTTATTTGCAATGTAAAGTAGGCTTTGGATATCCCGTTACATTAAGCGAATCACACCTGCAAGCCATCGTGAATAGAAATGATGGGCAGATTTTTTATGAATTATTAAAAAAAGAATTACTGAAAAGGAAACAAACACCGATCACATTATCAGCTAAAGAATTTAAAAAAAGAATTAGTTTTGTTTAGTATTAAGAAGTTTCCAATAGTCTTCGGTTTTTTGCTCAAGCTCAGTTGTTACCATTCTTGCTTTTTTAGCAGAGTCAACAACTGACTTTCCGATATTCTTCTTAGACAGTTTTTCATAAAAAGTATTTAAATTATCAACATGAGAACTAAAAATTTTAATGTTTTGTTTTAATTCTGAATCATTTAAATCTTGACTTTCTATAATTAATGAAGAATTTACAGTATTTAAATGATCTAAAATCTTGGTTTTAAAAAAACTTATATCAGTTACAAATTCTGGCTTGTTAAGGTTCTTGGAAATCTCATTTAAGTTTTGCACAAAATCACTAGCTTTCCCACCAAAGGACATTATTAGCTCATCATTACTTACAATCTGGCTTAAAGAATCTATTGGCTTATGAAGTCTTAGCAACAATGCAGCAGCTTCATCACCACCTTGAGCAAATCGCTCTTGTAGCAACTTTAAATACTTTTCACGCTCATTTAAATGATTGGCTAATTGTCTCAAAGTACCTGAAGCTTCTATAAAAGCGTTTTTTGTTTTTTCTACATTTTCAGGATTAAGTACCTTGATAATTTTTTCTGAAGAGTCTTTCAAGTTATCAACAAGCTCTAAGGAAGCAGACAACCAGCTTTCAGTAGTAATTGGTTCTCTAACTATCCAGGCTTTACTTTCAGCCAGTTTTTTATCAGGAGGAATAACTTCTAAAACTCTACCTTGATTTGGTCTAAAAGAAGTAATTGTTAACTGAGAACCTGGTTCTGGATAAGAAAATGATTTATTTGTAATTTTAACTGTTACTATTACTCCGTCTTCAATGGGCTTAGTTCGAATAACTTTACCAATTGTTACCCCTAAAGCTGTAACTTTGGCTCCATTTGGTAACCCATCAATATTTTTAAATTGTGCTTCAAAAGTTTTTTCTGAATTCGTATAAATCACATAGCTAACTGAGGCTATAAATATTAACAGTAGTATAAATATTGATCTGATCATATCAATATATTAGCGTATAGCATTTTCACTATACACTACTCTGGAGGATTATGAAGAGATTTCTCTTTAGTCTTTGCTTCTTCTATTGCAGATTTATATTCTTCAATATC
>JAHFBD010000109.1 GCA_023250175.1 Candidatus Melainabacteria bacterium | reverse complement strand
TTTTTGGACCACGCCAGCTCTGGATGTGGCCTAATGCAAAAATCTCTGTCATGGGTGGTGAGCAAGCTGCTAATGTTTTATTGACAGTTAAAAAAGATCAAAAAGCTGAAAGAAATGAAATGCCTATGACCACGGAAGAAGAAGAAGAGTTTAAAGCTCCAACATTAGAAAAATATACGATGGAAGGAAGTGCATATTACAGTACTGCTAGGTTATGGGATGATGGAATTATTGATCCTGTGGATACAAGAACTGTATTAGCTCTTGGTATATCAGCTTCATTAAATGCTCCTTTCTCAGAAAGAAAACATGGAGTGTTTAGAATGTAGGAGATATGAAATATGTCTATTAAAACAGAAATTAAAAATCAAATTGCAACAGTAACTCTTTCTAGAGCAGAAGTTCATAATGCTTTAAATGAAGAAATGATACAGGGTTTAACAAAAACATTTCTTGACTTAGGACAAGATAATCAAGTAAGAGCAATTATTTTAGCTGCAGATGGAAAAACATTTTGTGCTGGAGCAGATTTGAACTGGATGAGTTCAATGTTAAACTATACACTCGATGAAAATATTGCTGATGCTAAAAGGTTAGCAAAGATGCTACAAACAATTTATGAATGTCCAAAGCCTGTTATCTGTCGTGTTCAGGGAGCTGCTTTTGGTGGAGGTGTTGGACTTGTCAGTGCTTGTGATATGGTTGTAGCTATTGAATCTGCCACATTTTCTTTAAGTGAAGTAAAAATTGGTTTAATACCAGCAGTAATCTCCCCATTTGTTTTACAAAAAATGCCAGTTTCTTTTGCAAATCGTTACTTTCTTACTGCTGAAAGATTTAGCTCTAGTGAGGCTTTGAGAATGGGATTTATATCTTCTGTAGTATCAGAACCTGATCAATTAGATAAAGTAATTGAAGATTGGACAAAGGCTATCTTACAAAATGCTCCTGAAGCCATAGATCTTTGTAAGTCGCATATAAGGGATGTTTTATCCAGTTCTTTTGATGAAGGATTAGAACATGCTTCACGAGCTATTGCTGAAAGACGTATAAGTAAAGAAGGACAGGAAGGGATGAAAGCATTCTTTGAAAAGAGAAAACCATATTGGGTAGTGGATGGCATGGATAAGCAAAAATGTTAGGTGAAGGAGAGATGTTAGGTGTGATAATAAAGTGAAGCTTGTCCAATTTATTTGGCAAGCTGAGCGGTCTATGGAAAGCTGGTTCGAGGAGCAACGTCACCGCAGAACCGGCGGTAATAAAAGGTGAGAAAATGTTTCGTAAAGTCTTAATTGCAAATCGTGGTGAAATTGCTGTAAGAATTACTAAGACATTACAGGAAATGGGAATACAAGCAGTTGCTATTTATTCGGATATAGATGAAGATTCTTTGCATGTAGAGTACTCAGATGAAGCATATTCACTATATGGTAGTACATCAAAAGACACATATTTAAACATTGAAAAAATTATAGATATTGCAAAAGTTGCCAAGGTTGATGCAATTCATCCTGGTTATGGATTCCTGTCTGAAAATCCACGGTTTGCTCAAGCATGTTTAGATGCAAATATAGTTTTTATTGGTCCTTCACCAAGTGTTATTGCAGAAATGGGAGATAAGATTCTTGCAAAAAAAGCAATGACTAAGGCTAGTGTTCCTGTAGTACCAGGGTGGTCTGGAAATATAAGTGATATTGATGAGATAAAAAATGTAGCTAATAAAATTGGCTACCCTGTTTTAGTTAAGGCAGCAGCTGGTGGCGGTGGAAAAGGCATGCGTATTGTAAAAGAGGTGGCTGAGTTAGAACAATCCATTGAAAGTGCAGGTCGTGAAGCCCAAAATGCATTCGGAGATAATAGAGTTTTTATTGAAAAATATATTATGAATCCAAGGCATATAGAGTTTCAAATCTTTGGTGATACTCATGGGAACGTGATTCATCTTTTTGAGAGAGAATGTTCTATCCAGCGTCGTCATCAAAAAATTATTGAAGAATCACCATCGAGTGCTCTTACTCCGGAATTAAGAAAAAAAATGGGGGAAGCTGCCGTAATGGCAGGTAAGGCTATTGGGTATACAAATGCGGGAACCGTTGAGTTTATTTTAGATGAGAATAAAAACTTTTATTTTCTTGAAGTTAATACTAGGCTTCAGGTTGAACATCCGGTGACAGAGTCTATCATTCATGGAGATCTTGTAAAAGCACAAATTTTAGTTGCAATGGGAGAAAAATTATCGATTACTCAAAATGATGTAATTCAGGATGGACATGCTATTGAGTGTCGTATTTATGCAGAAGATCCACAAAACAACTTTTTCCCTTCGACTGGAATACTTGAAGTTTATAAAGAACCGACTGGTCCAGGGATTAGGGTAGATAGTGGTGTTAAGCAAGGTTCTGTAATATCTGTTCATTATGATCCTATGCTTGCTAAATTAATTACTTATTCAAAAACCAGAAATGCTGCAATTGAAAAGATGTTATGGGCTTTAAACCACTATCCAGTTTTAGGTATAACAACTAATATTTCTTTTTTACATGATGTAATAAATCATAGTGTTTTTAGAAGTGGAGATATAGATACTCACTTTTTAGAAAAGTATAATGTGTTTGATAGTGCAAGAATTAATAAAGACAAAGAGTTAGCCATTGCACTGTCCGGATTAATTTGTGATGGCAATAAAAACATAGCCTCTTTAGTAGTAGACAATAAGCAACAAAAATCAAATCTTGAACCATGGTTGAATATAGGCAATTGGCGGATGATATAAGAGAAGTAAGAATTAAAGATGAATAAAATTGTTTTAGCACATAATAATGAAAAATCTGAGGTAATAGCTCAGGTTGAAAAAATAAAAGAGAATCAGGTTACTGTAATAGTTAATGATATAAAATACTTGCTGCAATTAAATTTGGGAGCAGATGGTAGTGCTTGTGCAAAGGACTTAACAACAAATACAATAATTCCTTTTTACTATTTATTGAAAGATGACAAAATTGAGCTTTGGTTAAATGGCAAAACATATATTATTAAAAAACTAGATACAAAGAAAAAAACGATTCAAAATATATCTTCAAGTCAGCCGATGACTTCATCTGGGATTATAAGAGCGCCTATGCCAGGAATGATTTTAAAAATCCTTACAGAAACAGGAGCAAATGTAAAAGCAAATGTACCATTAGTTATTATGGAGTCTATGAAAATGGAGTTAACAATTACGTCTCCGCTTGATGGTATAGTAACTGATATAGATTGTACAATTGGTCAAATGGTAGAGATGCAGGCTGTTTTAATTAAACTAGAAAAAGAAGAAATGTTTGAAAAGGTAGAAGAAAATTAAAACCTATCCTAAAAAAGTAAACATTGTAGAAGTTGGACCAAGAGATGGTTTGCAGAATGAAAAAGAAGTTATTGCTACTTCTGACAAATCAGCTTTTATAAATAAATTAGCTCAAAGTGGATTAAGACAAATTGAAACTACTGCATTTGTTCACCCTAAAGCAGTTCCTCAGTTAAGTGATGCTTATGAAGTAATAAAAGGATTAAAACAATATGAAGGGTTAGTTTATTCTGCACTGGTTCCAAACCTAAAAGGATTAGAAAGAGCTATTGAGTCTGGTATTAAGCGTATAGCAGTTTTCACTGCGGCCTCTGAAACTTTTACTAAAAAAAATATAAACATGACTATCGATGAATCATTGAGTACTTTTTCTGTTGTGATAAAAGAAGCGTTAAAGAATGGGTTATCAGTAAGAGGATATATTTCTACTTGTTTTGTTTGTCCATATGAAGGAGAAATACTAAGAGAAAAAGTTTTAAATGTAACTCAGTCATTGTTTGATATGGGCGTTGATGAAGTTTCTCTTGGAGATACTATTGGTGCTGCTTCTCCAAAAGATGTATGTGAAGTTGTTGTTCCTATTCTTAAAATTATCCCGAAAGAAAAAATTGCTTTGCATTTTCATGATACATATGGTACGGCATTGGCTAATGTAGTTAGTGGACTTGAGCTTGGCATTACTACATTTGATGCATCTTGTGGAGGGTTAGGTGGATGTCCTTATGCTCCGGGTGCTTCAGGAAACTTGTCTACTGAAGATCTTATTTATCTTTTAAATAAAATGGGTATTGAGTCTGGGATTGATTTAAATCTATTGATAAAAGCCTCTTTGTTTATGGAGAAGATTTTAAATCGTAAATTACCAAGCAAACAATTACAAAGACTTCACGGAAAAGAAAAAATTTGTTGACGAATTATGATTTCACAAAGCTTTTGGTATGAAACTCTTGATTCTACGATGGATGAAGCTAAAAGGCTTATCCAATCTGGAAAGATAAATGGTACTGCATTTATAGTTTCAAATCACCAGACAAGTGGCAGAGGAACAAGAGGTAGAAAATGGTCTTCTCCAGAAGGAACTGGCATTTATTTATCAATTGTTCATTTACCGAAACAAAATGAGTTATTTGAAGCTACGTCATTATATACATTAGCCTGTGGTATAGCATGTGTTGAGGCTATTAAAACGATATGTGATATTGAACCGCAAATTAAACCAATCAATGACATTTATTTTGACAGTAAAAAACTAGGTGGTATTCTTGTCGAAAGTAAGTTACACAAAGATGGAATATCATCTCTTATTACAGGTATTGGAATTAATTTACAAAAATCTTTGCATAATCTTGACAGGGATGTAGTTTTGCCGGTTTCACTTGAAGAGATTATAGGTTCTAATAAATTTATTAGCGATTTTTCAAGAGAAAAGCTAATAGAAGTAATTGTTGCTAAGGTTTGTTTTTGGTATTCAAAAATTTTTAATAAAGAACATTCTGAAATTAAATCAATATGGGAGTCTTATTGTATAGTGAATACATAAATAGTTATTTTTTCTCTGATGCAAATACAAGTAAATAAAGAAGAGCCATTCTAATAGCAACCCCATTTGCTACTTGTTTATTAATCAATGAATATTTAGGATCATCGGCTAATTCAGAAGTGATTTCAACGCCTCTATTCATTGGACCCGGGTGAAGCACTAAAACATTTGGTTTAGCAAGCTTAATCCTTTCATGACTAAGCCCATACAATCTGTGATATTCATCAAGAGAAGGAATTAAACCACTTGTTTGTCGTTCAGTTTGTAATCTTAAAACCATTATTAAATCAGCATCACTAAGAGCATCTTTTAAGCCCCAATGTGTTTTCACTCCGAATTCCTTCATTACCGTTGGTAAAAGAGTAGGTGGTCCACATAAATGAATATCCATGCCAAGTTTTTTTAAAAGCCAGATATTTGATCTTGCTACTCTGCTATGCAAAATATCTCCAACAATAGCAATTTTTTTATTTGCAAGAAAATTGGATACAATCAAATCTTGAATAGAAAATACCTCAAGAATTGTATATAGATCTAGTAATGCTTGGGTAGGATGTTCATTTGAACCATCACCAGCATTAATTAATGAAATATTATTAGGCAAAAACTTTGCAAGTTGAAATGGAACACCTGAATGAGGATGTCTTATAACTACGGCATCTGCACCCATTTGAATTAAAGTTTGAGCAGTATCCTGTAAAGTTTCCCCTTTTTTTATCGAAGATGTAGATACTGCAAAATTAGTTACATCAGCAGAGAGGTATCTACCAGCCAATTCAAAACTTGATCTGGTTCTTGTACTGTTTTCATAAAATAAATTAATTATTACTTTCCCCCTCATAGTAGGGACTTTTTTTATTTGCCGGGTAAGTATTTCTGAAAAAGCTCTTGCTGTATTAACGATTAAATCTATTTCTTCTATTAATAAATCTTGTGTAGTTAATAAACTTTTTCTTTTCCAGTTAAATTGAGTTTTTCTTAAAACATCAATATCAATTTCTTCAGGACTTGTAATATTTTGCTTTTCTATGCTTTTGCTTAAATCATGTCCTTTGTTTGTCATAGACTTCCAATTATTGTTTTAATATCAAAAGATATTATACAACCATCATAGCGGTATAAGTTGTGAGACATAAAAGATTAACTGTCTTACAAAATTAATATAATAATTTATAGTAACTATAGATATCCTACAATAATTAGAGTAAAGCAATTAATGTAATGATAAGAAGGATAAAAATGAATATCGTTTATCTAGGAACACCAGAATTTGCAATCCCTTCATTAAAAGTTTTGTTAGAAACTAAGTGGGTAAATATTCTTGCAATTTGTACACAAACAGATAAACAAGCTGGTAGAGGAAATAAAGTAAAAGAACCACCTGTAAAACGATTAGCAATTGAAAGTGGATTATTGGTTTTTCAAGCTGAAAAGATCTCTCAAGATAAAGAATTAATAAATAAACTAAAAGACTTAAAGCCTGACATTCTTATAACATGTGCTTTTGGTCAAATCTTAAATCAGGAAGTTTTAGATATTGCACCACATGGCGTGATAAATGTTCACGCTTCATTACTTCCCAAATATCGTGGAGCAGCACCAATAAACTGGGCAATCTTAAATGGTGAAACTGAAGCTGGAATATCAATTATGAAAACAGAGCTTGGACTTGATACTGGACCTGTTATTGTACAAGATAAATGTACAATTGAAAAAAATGAAACATCGATTGAGTTAACCAAGAAACTTAGTTTATTAGGAGCTAAAACTTTAATTCAATCACTTGAGCTAATAGACAAAGGAGAAGCTAAGTATATTCCTCAAGACAATTCACAAGCTACAAAAGCACCTTCGCTGAAAAAAGAATTAGGGTTAATTAATTGGGATGATACAGCACAAAATATTCACAATAAGATTCGTGCTTTACAACCATGGCCATCAGCATACACACATTTTAAAGATAAAGTAATAAAGCTTTGGGAAAGCCAAATCTCAGATCTCAATCCCAGTTATACATCTCAGCCAGTAGGAACTATAATTGAAATTAAAGATTATATAAGAGTAAAAACACAAGATGGATTTATCGATATATATAAAGTACAGCCAGAAAATAAAAACATTATTAATTCTAAAGATTGGGTTAACGGGGCAAGAATACAAACCGGAGATAAATTCTAAGGTATAATTATATCTATATACGGAGGGATAGATTATGATGACTTTACTTTGGATTACTGGAATAGCACTGATTATTCTTCCTCAGCTTTGGGTTAGGGGTATATTAAATAAATATACAAATGAACCATCTTCAATAGGAAGAACAGGGGCAGAGATTGCAAGAGAGATATTAAACAGACATAACTTAAATAATGTAAAAGTAGAACCTACTCGTCAAGGTGACCACTATGATCCTA
>JAHFBD010000108.1 GCA_023250175.1 Candidatus Melainabacteria bacterium | reverse complement strand
CAATGCATGTACTGTAGACTCTTGTAGCAACGGACAATGCTTAATAACTCCAAAAATATGTGACGATGGAAATCTTAATACTACGGATACCTGTAATATGGCTACTGGCTGTATTTTTACTTGTATAACAGGAACTACCTGCAATGATGGAAATCTCTGTACCATAAACGATCAATGTTCCAATAGTCAGTGCACAGGAACTACAAAAACCTGCAATGATCAAAACTCTGAGACCACAGATACCTGTAATCTAATTACCGGCGAATGTACTTTTACGCCTTTTACCTGTCCAAGCGGTAGTTCATGTAATGATGGAAATCTCTGTACCATAAACGATCAATGCTCCAATAATCAGTGCAAAGGAACTACAAAAACCTGCAATGATCAAAACTCTCAAACTGTTGATACTTGTAATGCAAGTACTGGAGAATGTACGTTCACGGTTCCAGCTACTACCTGCACAATTTCAAATCCCAGTGTCTGTAATGATGGGGAGCCATGCACGGTAGATGACTGTGTTGCAGGTGCATGTAGACATCAACCTAAATTTTGTGATGATAATAATGCATGTACCTTAGATTCTTGTAGTAATGGGCAATGTTTAGCCACTCCAAAAATATGTGATGATGGAAATCTTAATACTACGGATACCTGTAATATGGCTACTGGATGTGTTTTTACTTGTATTGAGGGAACTTCTTGTGATGATGGTGAATTATGTACGTTAGAAGATAAGTGCGCTTACATTACTAATAATGTTTTCCAGTGCATTGGTGGGAAATCCAAATGTAATGATGGAGATGCTAATACTTTTGACACTTGTAATAGAAATACCGGTGAATGTACCTTTGCACCTGTTGTTTGCCCAGGAAGTAGCTTATGTGACGATAAAAATCTATGTACATTAAATGATAAGTGCTTGCTTAATGAGTGTAAAGGAACTAAGAAAACATGTGATGATGGAAACTCTACTACTATTGATACCTGTAATCCAACTACAGGAGAGTGTACTAATACTCAAATAAGACAAGGATCAAATAAAAACTGTATGGTAGCTAATAGTGCTGCTGACTGTAATGACAGTAATCCATGTACGTTAGATACTTGCCAGGCAGGTATATGCTTTTATGATGCTAGGCATAATTCATCATGTGATGATGGAAATCCTTGCACTACAGCAGAGACATGTTTCATAACCCAATGTACAGGAACACCTAAAGTATGTGACGATCAAAAAACTAATACAACTGATTCTTGCAATGCTACTACTGGTGAATGTGTTTTTACTCCTATTGTTTGTCAAGAAGGAGGCTCCTGTAATGATGATAATCTATGCACTGTAAATGATTTATGCTCTAACAGTCAATGTGCAGGAACACCTAAAGTATGTGACGATCAAAATGCCAATACAGCTGATTCTTGCAATGCTACTAATGGAGAATGTATTTTTACTCCTATTGTTTGCCAAGAAGGGGGACCCTGTGATGATAGCAACCCATGTACTATAAATGATTTATGTTCTAATAGTCTATGCGCAGGAATACCTAAAATATGTGATGATGAGAATCTAAATACAAGAGATGAATGTAATCAATCTACGGGAGAATGTTTAAATACGCCTATAAATACAACGGGTAATACAAGCAATAATAATTCAGCTTGTCTAAACAATTGTTCTAAACCTAATGGTAGATGTAATAAAAGAACAAATACTTGTATTTGTAAAAAAGGATTTACTGGAGACAATTGTGCCCAAAAAGAATGTCCTAAAAACTGTTCAGGAACTGGAAAATGTGAGAATAAAACTGGTAGATGTTTATGTAATCCTGGTTTTACAGGGAAAGATTGCTCAATACAAGCTACAGTGTGTACTAATGCTGTAAACTGTAGCAAGCAACAACTTTGTGAAAAAGGGAAGTGTTTACCGATATCAAAAAATAAGGAGACTTGCATAAATTCTAGTGAATGTACTAGTCGTGCGTTGTGTGATGCTGGGTATTGTGTAGATAACTTATCATTTGCAATAAAATGTTTAAATAGCAGTACCTGTAAACAAGTTGAGATTTGTGATAAAGGTTTTTGTGTTGTTCCTCCAAATCTTTCAAAAGAGCTATTATGCTTAACTTCTGATGATTGCTCCGAGGATGAAATATGTGATAAAAAGTTTTGTGTTTTACCCCCTTAAAGTTCCACAATGTTCATAGGTGATCTATGGATAAAGACAAAAAATGGCAAGTTTATATTATTCAAACTAAGAGTGGAAAGTTTTATACTGGCATTACAACTGATATAGCTAGGAGATTTGTTGAGCATAGCAACAAGAAAGGTGCTAAGTATTTCAGGCTTGAAAAACCCCAAGATATTATTTTTATACAAGTTTGTAAAAATAGATCAGAAGCAACTAAAATAGAGCTTGAACTTAAAAAATTAAATAGAAATGAGAAGATGAGATTAGTAAATAAATTAAGCTTGGAAAGTACCTTTGTTTAATTCTTCTTGTGCTATCTTTTTAATATTTTCATCATTGCTTTCAAGCATAGTAGTTAAAACCTCAATAGCTATTCTTGGTCCTTGACCTATTTTATTTAATGCTTCTATTACTGCTTGTCTTACGCTTGTGTTGCTGTCACCAACTGCTCCTTTTAAAGCCTCAAGAATATCTTGTGGTGGATTAGTTATTCCACCTAATAATTCAGCTGCTCGTTTCTTTTCTTCAGGGCTTCCAGTACTTAAAAGGCTTAACAGTTTAAGTATTTTTTCACGTTCACTTCTTGGTGGTTCAAAAAATAGAGGTGCTTGCCTTTGTGTTATACCTTGTGATTTTGTATTTGGAGTAAAAGAATCTTTAGATAAGCTTGTATCAATAGGGGAAAGAAAGGGGGCAACTCTTTGTGCAACACCTTGTATTCTTTGTCCTGTTTCTTGAAATAGTCTGGATATACTTATATCTAACATTGATGTGAGTTTACTTATGAGGCATTAAAGCTTAGTTAAGGAATTTAAGTTACGATCTAAGCTAGCTGTAGGTAGAAACGAATTTAAGATTTGTTTAATTTTTGCAAAACTAAATTCCTGTTTTTATTAACCTAAATTTGATAGATTCAAAATATGCAACAGAATTATTAGAGATATATGACTACACTTAGTGGAATTCAAGACTTTTTATTTACCCCTGTAGATGCATCAAAGAATGCAGGGTTTATTGGTGGTTTAAGTAAAGGAGAATTAGTTGGAGGGGGTATAAGTATCGCTGCTTTGGCTGGAGTTCTTCTTGGGCGAGCAAAAGATAATGCTGCAATAAAAACAGCAAGTAGTGTCAGTGTATTAGTTGGACTTGCAATCACAGCACTATCAATGCTTAATAAAACTTCTCCAAAAGTTGAAGATATTGACACAAAAAAGCAAGGTTCTAATAGAACAAACACAAGTGCAAGAAATGCTTTTGAGGCTTCTCAAGGATTAAATAATGTTGATTCAAGGGTTGAAGGTGGATCTGTTGGAAAAGCTATATCGGCTGCTGCATATCAAGCAAATATGACAGTAGATACTGCCACGACTGATCGTTGGGTAGACTGGCGGGTTCTAGTTGATACTATGCAAAATCATGTTGATGAAACCAGAATTCAAAAAGCAAATCTATGGAGGGCTGGTAAAAAACAAGAGGCAAAAGACTTAAAGGCTGATATAGTTTTTAATTTGAAGGATGGCAGAAAAATATCTATTTATGATCCTGCATATAAAGCCGTTAAATATAATGAAGTATCTTCAGTTGTTTTTTCAGATTCAGGAAAAGGATATGATAAACAAAGAGTTAAATGGGTATGGAGCAGCAAAACTGATAATGATTTGAGAGCTTATGAAGAAATGGGAATTGATCCTCCTGGTGGTAAATTTGGAGAAGGTTTAAAAATGGTTACTGCTTCAATACTTTCACGTCAAGAAAAACAAAAAGATGCTGGTGTTGCTGAAGAAGATAGGATTGGAATAACTTATCAATCAAGAGATTGGAAAGCAAAATTAATTGGTATACCTTTAGAAGATGATAAGGGTAAGACTGTTGGGGTTGACTATGCAATTACGGATAACCTTGAAAATGTTGAAGGTTCACAAACTATAATCCATAATCCCACGGAAGAAATGTTTGAACAGCTAAAAGATATCGGTGGATTGTGTTTAGATTTTGTCCCCCCTTCTAATAAAATGGCTACTTATTCTAAGGGGGCAGCATATGAACGCTCAGGAATAAACCAGGTTTATGTTAGAGGATACAGGGTGTCTCCGGCAGAGGATATAGTTGGTAATGGGCATGGTTCTATCTTTAGTTATAATTTGACTGATGTAAAAATAATTAGAGATAGAGATAAGATTGATCCTTGGGAAGCTAAATGTGAAATTGGTAAAACCATACTTTATGGTGCAAGTGAAAGCACAATTAAAACTCTCTTAGATAAAGGTAGTAAGGGCAAATATACATTTACTGCCTCAAATAATGAAAATGAATATGATAGTTCTGGGGGAAAAGAGGAGCTTGAGTTTCAAAGTTTAAAAACTGTAGAACACTATGCTTCAACAATGTCAGATGAACAAAAGGCTTTATGGAGAAATACTTTCTATAAGAAATTTGGTGAAAATGCTATATTAGCTAGCTCTTCAAATGCTTCAAATAAAGCAACTGAAAGAGCAAAAGCAAATGGTGAAAATATTGTAGTGTTAAATCTTGGGCTATTTAAAATTTTAAAAGCTTGTGGTGTGCAAACAGATTTTAAATATGAAAGTAAAATACTTAAAAAATATGAGCTTGGGTTATCTCTTAATTATGAAAAAGATCGTTGGGGTCCATTAAGAATTGTTCTGGATTCTCTTCAAAATCACGCTGATGTTGCAAGAAGTGAAATTGATGCAGGAAGAACTGCCTCAGCAAATATAGATATTCAGGTTAATGGGAAGTGGGTTTCATTGTCTAGTATTGACAATTATAATAATGATCAAATAACAGCAATCAGATTTAGAGATAGTAGTGAATATGGATATTCTCATGGACATCTGGCTCAATTAGGTAGCAAGAAGGGTGAAAGTCGGAGTATTCAAGTAGGAGAATTTGGAGAGGGGATAAAGATAGCTTCTGCAGCCTCTCTTAGACTAGGGCTGGATGTAAGCCTAAGCTCTCAAGACTGGAATGCAAAAGCTTTTTCATATGAACATAATATTGAAGATCGCCCAGGTCATAAAGAAGTACATAATAACCTTGGATATCAAGTAAATTCAAAACCAAAACAGCAAGGTTCAGAAACTGTGATAGGACTACCGGATTCTAGGGGATTACATTCAAGAAAAAGCTTAAATGAAATCTTAGATATTCTTCGTAAACTTGATTATTATGTGCTTAGACATAAAGAACTTAATTTAGCAGACAGTGATCCAATACCTCTTGATATACATAAAGATGGGAATATAGTCTCAGTAAATAATGGTGATGTTTATGTGAAAGATTTTTATATTACTAATGAAGAAAGAGGTAGATTGCTCCATGCTTATAACTTTCATCATTTGAAGACTAATAGAGATAGAGATCTTGTTAGTATTCAAGATTTAGATGTTGCTGTTACGAATATAACTGCCAACTTAAATAATAAAGATTTAATTGTACATATAGTTGCTAAGGCAATTGATGAGCCACATGGTAAATATCATGAATTCCAGGATTTATCATTTATTTCTGGCTTTATGGAAAGAAAGCAATTATGGGTTCAGGCATTTAAAAAGGTTTGTGAGGGTTTAAAACTTGGTGAAAAAACAGTTCTTGCCTCAAAAGATCAAAGCGACAACCAGGAAGCAGCGTGGAGCGGATATAACGTGATTACTCTAAATGATCAGATTTCAAAAACACTTCGAACAGCAGGTATTCCTAATTCTACAGATATTCTAAAGTGTAAGTATCCTTCCATAGATCAAGCTTTGTTAACTGACAAGGAGAGAGCAGTTCTAGATCTTGCTCGCTGGTTAGATAATGAAGAAATTATATTTCCAAAAAGTAATGTAAAAACTGATTATCAGGTGTTTGAAAAAGCAATAAGTATATTTGATGGGCAACCAAGAGAAGGTGTTATGGGTTATTGTGATATTGCTGGAAGAGAAAGAATAGGATTTAATCGAGCAGTATTAAATAATCCACTTGAATTTATTGAAACTTATTTAGAAGAAAAAGCACATCAATTAAGTGGTGCTCCTGATGGTCATAGAGCACATTTTAATAAAGCTGTAGACTCTGCTTTGTGGACTATATTTCTAGGAAGAGGAAAACAAGTAATTAACAAATTTGAACAAGTCTTTGGCGGGTTTGATATTAGGAATATAGTTGTTGAAGATTATCCTGGGGATCCAAGTAGAAAAAAATTAGTTTATAGGGGGGCAGATTAAGGCATTTCAGTATTTCTTGCTTTATTTATATTGGTGTGTTACGTTTATAAAAATACTTACTTAAAAAAGGAAAAAGAAAAATGAACCCTAATAAACCTGCACAGATAGATACTAAGCCACAAACAGAGAGGCCGTTACCTGGTGATAGATTTCAAATGCCCGGTATTTTTGGTAAACTACTTCGTGAAAACTCTGAAACCCATGACAAACTTGGAGAACTTTCGTTGTTAACAGCTCTTAGTAATCCAAAAGTAAGTAGGGAGCAGTACCTTGCAGCACTAAAGAAAATGTACGGATTATATGTTGTATTAGAACCAATGTTAGAGCAGTCTACAAATTGGGGGTTATTCGGAATAAAGTTTGACGAGAGAAGAAAATTGCCTTTATTGGAAAAAGATCTTAGGTGTTTTGGTGTATTAAGTGATGAGTTGACTGAAATCCCGGTATGTGAAGATCTCCCCCAATTAGACACTTTATCTAAAGCACTTGGGTGTATGGCTGTTGTTGAAGGATCTACGGCAGGAGCTACAGCAACCGCTCAAAAACTTGCAGTAAGTGAGCTTGGTCTGAAGGTTGATAATGGTGGGGCATTCTTTAATAACTATGGAGATAAACGCAATGAAATGCGTGCAAATTTTGCTAGAGTTGTTGCACAGCAAAATGTAAATGAAGTTGAATTTTTATCTGCGGGTAAAGAAACATTTGAAACGTTTTATACTTGGCTATCAAAATAATTTTTTCTACCTAGCACTCGTTTTGCACTAATGCTCAACTCGCTTTTCAGCTTCGATGCTTTTTGGTGAACAAATCACACAAATAGCTTATTTATTATAGCTAGGCAGTAACAAATAATTCCTTAGCTAATTTAGCTAAACTAAAATATTAAAGATAAAATACTTTATTTTTAACTTATTTTTTTACTTGTTAAGAACT
>JAHFBD010000107.1 GCA_023250175.1 Candidatus Melainabacteria bacterium | reverse complement strand
CAGAAATTCAAATAGTAGTGGAGATGCTTGGGGGATTAAATCCATCTAAAGAGCTTGTAAGTCAGGCAATTGAAAATAAAAAACATATTGTAACGGCAAACAAAGATTTAATTGCAACTCATGGGGCTGAACTTTTTGATTTAGCACGTAAGAATAATGTTCAGATTCAGTTTGAAGCAAGCGTATGTGGCGGCATTCCTGTTATTAATACATTAAAGCAAACCTTAAATGCAAATAAGTTCTCGAAAATTATTGGAATAATGAATGGGACTACAAATTATATCTTAACTGAAATGTTAAGCAAAAACCTGGACTTCAATGACTGTCTAAAAAATGCACAGAGACTGGGTTATGCTGAGTCAGATCCTACGAACGATATTTCCGGAAAGGATGCAGCATATAAAATAGCTATCTTAAGTAGCATTGCATTTCATGAAAGAATTAAAATTGATGAGGTTTATACAGAGGGAATTGAAAAGGTAACCCTTGTAGATATCTTAACTGCGGAAGAACTTGGATACCGATTAAAATTAATTGCACTTGCAAAAAAAGATAGCGATGGAAAATTAGACATAAGAGTTCACCCTGCATTTATAAAACAAACAAATACCCTTGCATCTGTACTCGATGCTAATAACGGTGTTTTAGTAGAAGGAGATTTAGTCGGAGAGCTTACATTAATTGGTAGAGGTGCTGGTCAATCACCGACTACAAGCTCAATAGTTGGTGATATAAATCTTCTTGTTGCACAGTTATCATATTCACACAATCCTCACCCACAGTTTATTTGTCAGCATACAAATTATGCAAATATTAAATCTATAAAAGATACCATTAATTGTTATTTTCTAAGATTACAGACAGAAGATAAACCTGGTGTAGTAGGGCATATTGGAACTATATTTGGAAACTATGATGTTAGCATAAATGCTTTTACTCAAAGAGGTACAAATCTCGATAACACAGCATCAATAACAATGCTTACACATAAAGTAAAAGAAGAAAAGATACAAAATGCAATTGTTGAGTTAAAAAAACTGAGTTCGATTAAACAGATTGAAAATTTAATTCGAGTGCTGGAATAAAGATAAATTAATATTAATCTTAAAAATGAAATTATTTTATAGATTTACGCTTAGAATTCTTATTTTGTTTTGTTGACTTTATTGTTTTCATATATAAAGCATGTTCTATAAGATGTTGCAAATTAATATCATCCCTATACTCATTAACCTTATCGGCTAACTCTTTTAGTACCGTACCTAATTTTTGATTTTTTAAGTTTATATTAGCCAGGTAAGAGGACAATTGTTTTTGAATTATTATGTTTCCTGTTGATTTATTTATTAAGGTAAGAATTAAATCTAATTCCTCAGGGCTTGCCTTATCATCTTCGTTTAATGCAGAAAGTAAATCCTCAATGACATTAAAAATCTCAAATAATTTTTTACTTTTCTCCTCTTTAAATTTTAATTGTCCTGTTTTTTCTGCTTCTCCAAGATGCTTACAATTGCGATACTTACCCCTAAAAACAGGGCCTGCAAGTTTTTCTGTAAGATTTATTTCATGCATGATATTGTTCTCTATAAGTTCTACTCTTATTAGATTTCATACCATGTAAAATCTATTGTTAAACGTAAGTATTAATAGGATAAAAGATTCTTTAGTTATTAGAATAGGTTAAGTAATTGTTTACCTGTTCTTTATACTCAGCAAGATTAATGTTATATTCTTCAATTTGCATGTAGTACTTTAAAACCTCTCTTGCAAACTCACTTACTTCTTTTTCGAATCTTTCTACTTCTATTCCATATTGATAAGAAGCAATCGGGTTAAATTGTTGTAAAAATGATAGTTCTTTAGGTGCGATAGGTGGTATTGGTGCAGTTGGTGATTTAGGTTCTTCTAGTGGTTTTGTTAGCATATTTGTCATGTTTTTCTTTGATCTTCCAACTACATTGTTGTTATATCAAATCCTCATTTTTTAAATTAAATATAAGCATTGTTAGCTTACATCTTTATAAAGTGAGCAATAGTGTTCAATTGATCAAAATTAATTTTTTTTTATCTTTTTAGCTCTTTAAGAGTTTATTGTTACTGCCTAGCTATAATGTATAAGAGCATAAATAAGCTTTTTGTGTGATTTATTCACCAAAAAGCGCCATGTAACAAAGAGCGAGTTGAGCATTAGTGCGAAACGAGCGGTAGGTAGAAACAGCTTATTTAATCTCTTCTAAACCATTTAAGTAAGGTTTTAAAGCTTTTGGTACTAAAACCGTTTCTTTTTCTGTTTGATAATTTTCGAGAATAGCTGCAAATGTTCTGCCAATAGCTAATCCAGAACCATTTATAGTATGTGCAAACAGTGGCTTATCCTTTTGATTGGGTTTATATTTTATATTAATGCGCCTTGCCTGAAATGAGCCAAAATTTGAGCAACTGCTAATCTCTCTATAAGTATCCTGACTCGGAAACCATACCTCAAGGTCATAGCACTTCATTGCTGAAAAACCAATATCTCCAGTACACAAAATAGATTTTCTATAAGGCAGCTCTAGTTTTTGTAAAATTTCTTCTGCATTGTGTGTAAGTTCTTCATGTTCTTTTTCACTGGTTTCTGGACTGGTAATTTTTACAAGCTCTACTTTATTAAACTGATGTTGTCTAATTATTCCACGAGTATCTTTACTGGCTGCACCGGCCTCTCTTCTAAAACAAGGGGTATAAGCACAGTATTTTATTGGTAGTTGTTCAGGTGTTAAAACTTCGTCTTTATGTAAACTTGTAATAGGGACTTCTGCTGTAGGTATTAAATATAACAATTCATTCTCACACTTATAAAAATCACCATCAAACTTAGGTAATTGTCCTGTTCCTATCATGGCATCTTTATTTACTAAAATAGGAGGAAAAATTTCTTTATATCCTTTTTCTGCTGCATGATCCAGCATAAAGTTTATTAAAGCTCGCTCTAGCCTTGCACCTAATCCTGCTATAACTGTAAATCTTGATTGAGCAATTTTTACACCACGCTCAAAATCTAAAATACCTAATTTTTGGCCAATTTCCCAATGTGGCTTTATCCATTTATCAGTTCTTGGAGTACCCCATTGCAAAATCTCTTTATTATTTTTTTCATCTTCACCGAAAGGTACATCACTAGAAGGTGTATTTGGTACCCACATTGTTTTTTCATTTAATTGAAAACTAAATTCAATTTCTTGTTTTTCAATATCAGCTAAAGTGGTTCCTATTGTGAGGCTTTCACTTTTTAAAGTTTCAACCTTACTAATATCATCCTTAGATCGACTTATTTCACTAGCAATTTCATTTTTTCTCTTACGTAACTCATCTGCTTTTGTTTGAATGTCTCTTTTTTTCTGATCAAGAATTAATATTTCATCGATTAGATGGACTAACTCTTTATTTCTTTTAGAAAGTCCTTCTTTGTAATAGTCAGGTCTTGTGCGTAAATCTTTTAAGTCATGCATATAATTATTCTAGCGTATAGAAGATAGTATAGAATTACAATTGTTCTACTATCTACTAAAAGCTATACGCTATAATAATTGCATGAAAAAAATTATTGCTATACTAACTTTTTTAACATTATTAAATAACTCTTGTAGTTTAATTGATCCAATGACACAAGCCCAGGCTTATTCAAAACAAGGAAAATTTGAAGAAGCTATAAAAATACTAGAAAAAGAATATCAAAATAAACCCAACTCAGTTCCACTACAATCCCTTTTAGCTCAAACATATAGTGATTATGGCTTAACCTTATGTCAGGATCAAAACAAACCACCTAAAGTCAAGTATCCACTTGCTAAAGAGCAATTCTCAATGGCACTAGTCTTAAACCCATATTTAAAAGATGCAAAAGATATGTATGAAATGATAGAAAAAATTCAAGCTTCCTTTGCAGCTAATAAACTTGATTAATATATGCTCTTACTTCTAAAATCTAAAACAAATATTTTTGTTTGGCTTTCTTTGGTCTTCATTATTTCTGTAAGCATCCTTGTTTTACTTTCATACAGTGGATATAGTTTTGGAATCTATAGTTTTGATTTACAGAATGAGGATTTAATCTTAACTTCTCCTTCTAGAGAGCATTTAATAGGGACAGATCAATTAGGACGTGATTTATTAGTACGGTTAATATATGGGGCAAGGCTGTCGTTATTAGTAGCCTTTATTACCGCTATTATTGCATTTGTTGTCGGTATTATATTAGGTACTTTAGCTGGATTATATGAAGGCAGGACAGATTTTTTTATTTCAAGAGTAATTGATATTATTTATTCTTTGCCAGATTTACTTGTATTAAGTATCATTGGATTGCTCTTTTCTAGGTCTACCACAGGAATATTATTTGCTATTGGATTAATTAGTTGGATGGATGTTGCAAGGTTATCACGAGGGGAAATTTTAAAATTAAAACAACAAGAATATATACTATCTGCTAAAGCAATTGGTTTAAGCAATATTAGACTGTTTGCAAAACATATTTTGCCGAACATCTTAAATGTAATATTAGTAGCTATAACCTTTACCATGCCACGTGCAATAATTGCTGAATCAACTTTAAGTTTTCTTGGGCTAGGTCTTTCTCCCCCCAAATGTAGTTGGGGAACATTAGCAAGCGATGGATGGCAATTTTTAAATACCCATCCAAATCTAATTATTTACCCAAGTCTAATGATTATGTTTACTGTTCTAAGTTTAAATGTTCTTGGAGATTACTTAACAGAATTAAACCAACCAAGAGAAAGTTATGTATAGCAAGAGCCTATAGACCTGTAGATGTTACTATCCAGCTAGCGTAATATTTCTAAGCAAATGACTCATAAAGTAAGATTTTATCCCCGAATTATAAAAACTTGGTAAAATCTGTAGGGTATTATAAATGGCAGACTGGAAGCACTATGGAAAGCTGGTTTTGGGAGCGCAGCGAAAAAACCGGCGACAGGTAGAGAGACTATATTTATTATGAAAATTGCTCTGGCACAAATAAATCCAATAGTTGGTGACTTTCAGTATAACTTAAATAAGATATTAAAAAATATTACTCTTGCAGAAGAAAGCACTGCTGATGTAATTGTTTTTCCTGAACTTGTTTTATGTGGATACCCACCTAAGGATTTGCTTCTTAAAAAACAATTTATAGATGATAGCTATAAATATTTAAATATTTTAAAAGATAAAATTAAATCTCCAATTATTGCTGTAATTGGCTTTCCTGAAGAAAATAAAAATGAAGGTAAACCAATATTTGATTCATTAGCAGTAATTCAAAATGGAAAGATTCTTTATACAAGACAAAAAGCTCTTTTACCAACATATGATGTCTTTGATGAAGATAGATATTTTGAATCTTCTAAAAAAATACAGCCTGTTAATTTACTGGGTAAAACAATTGGGTTATCTGTCTGTGAAGATATTTGGCATGATGATTTATCTTTAACAAAACCTCGATACCACAGAGACCCAATTCTAGAGCTTAAAGAGCAAGGAATTGAGCTTTTAATAAACTCCTCTTCTTCTCCATATTTTATTGGTAAACCATTGCTTAGAGAGGAAGTATTAAAAAATTGTGCTAAAAAACATAATATACCAATAATCTATGTAAACCAGGTTGGCGGAAATGATGAATTGGTTTTTGATGGAAACTCTTGTGTGATTAATAAGAAAGGAGATGTTTGTCTTAGATTAAAAGCATTTGAAGAAGATTTCAAAGTGGTGGATTCAAATAATTTATCAAGCCCATTACTAATAAATAATCACGATAGTGTTGAGCTTTGTGAGGAAGAACTTTTCCAAGCAATAGTCTGCGGGCTCCGTGACTATGTTTTAAAATGTGGATTTAACAAGGTAATTATTGGATTGTCTGGGGGAATAGATTCTGCTTTAGTAGCTACTCTTGCTAAGTATGCACTTGGAAGTGAAAATGTCTCATGTATTTTTATGCCATCAAGATACACATCACAAATAAGTGCAGTTGATGCAAAAGAATTAGCTAATAATATTGGAGTTACTCTTCAAACGATTTCTATAGAAGAACCTTTTAAAGGATTATTAAATTTACTATCATCGTTTTTAAATGATGGTGCTACTGCTACAACTACTGAAGAGAATATCCAATCCAGGCTTAGAGGGCTTATTCTTATGGCATTATCAAACCAAAAAAATGCTCTTGTACTGTCTACTGGGAATAAAAGTGAGCTTGCTACTGGATATTGCACTTTATATGGAGATATGTGCGGTGGGCTAGCTATTATATCGGACTTACCAAAAACAGTTGTTTATAGGCTTGCAAAGTACATTAATAAAAAAGAAGATAAAATAATAATACCAGAAAACATTATTACAAAAGCTCCAACAGCAGAGTTAAAACCAGATCAAAAAGACCAAGATACTTTGCCACCTTATGAAAAGCTAGACTTAGTATTAAATAAATACGTAGAAGAACATTTGCCATTAAAAGAAATTATAAAGAATGAGGTTACTAAAGAGATAGCTGAGCAAGTTTGTACTATGATAGATAAAAGCGAGTATAAAAGAGAACAAGCTGCACCGGGGTTAAAACTTACAAGCCGATCTTTTGGTTATGGATGGAGAATGCCAATTGCAAAAAGATATAAAGAAACTATATAGTGTAGATAAAGATTGTAAAATTGCTTTAAGCTTAGGTCAGGTTGATTTTGTAAATTGTCTTCCCATTAATCTTCCTATACAAATGGGGGAGATAGATATGAGTGCAAGCATTATAAATGCTGTCCCAAGCAAATTAAACACTCTGATTTTAAATAGTAAAATTGATATAGCTCCTATTTCATCGTATGCATATCTTAAAAACAAAGACAAACTAACACCAATAGCTAATCTTTGTATAGCATCCAATGGTCCTGCCGACAGTGTTTTATTGTTTTCTAAACTACCGATTGAAAAATTACAACGTGTAGATATTGCTTTAAGTCATGCATCAGCTACCTCAAACATATTATTAGAAATCATACTAAAAAAGTTTTACAAATTAAATAATAGATTTGATCCTCTTACTTCTTATACTTCATTTATAGATTCAAATTACACAGCTGCTTTATTAATAGGGGATTATGCTTTACGAGAGGCTAATAAAGCAGTTGAAAATATTTTTGTTTATGATCTCGGTGCTTTGTGGAAAACTTACACTGGGCTTCCTATGGTATTTGGTATATGGGTGGTAAGAAGTGAAGTTATAGAAAAATATCCTGAAGAAATTAAAACTATTTCAAATCAATTAAGACAAGCAAAAGAAATAGGCTTAACAAGTATGTTTAATAAAGTCATTAAAACAGCGCAAGAAACAGTACCTATC
>JAHFBD010000106.1:4948-7370 GCA_023250175.1 Candidatus Melainabacteria bacterium | reverse complement strand
TCATCACCCGCTTGTCTATGTAGATGAGCTTACTGGATTGCCATATGCATGTGGAGAACAAAAAGAAGAAATTAGAAATTAAAAAAATAAAAACTTTTTGAATTGGAGAATATAAAATGTCAACAGAGCAAGTATTACCACCACAAGCACCGCCAGTACCAGAACATGGGCAGTATGGTACATTTTTAAAAAACAAAGGAATTAATTCTATTGCATTAGGTAAAGATGCAGACAGCGTTGAAATGCTTGAGCTTGAGGTAAAGGATTTGGTTTCTGTCTGTAAGCTTTTAAAAGAGTCACAAGAAACTAAATTTGACATTCTTGTTTTACTTACTTCTCTTGAATTAAAAAGAGGATATCAAGCTATTTATAGCTTACATTCTACAGAGTCTAAACAATCACTTCGTATTAAGGTAACTCTCAGCAAAGAAAATCCTACAGTACCTACGGTGTCTCATATCTGGTCAACTGCAAATTGGTATGAAAGAGAAGCCTATGACATGATGGGTATAGTATTTGAAGGGCATCCAAATTTAAAAAGACTACTGAACCCAGAAAACTGGGAAGGTTTTCCTTTAAGAAAAGACTATATACCACCGACTGATGCATTAAATGGCCCTCATCCACTTAAAGAAACAGAATTAGCAGAAAAGACTTTAACAAAATCAACTGATGCTTAGTCTAAGCTTGATTTAAGCAATCAGCTCTTGTTTAGCATCAGACTCTTGATTGTCATAGTTTTGTTTAATCCAGTCTTTCATGCGATCAAAATCATTTACATGTGGCATGAAATAAAGCTCTATTCCATTTGTGGATACAAGCCAGTTTAAACATTTGTTGTATTCTGTATCAGTGCAGGTAGACGGTCTTCCAAAGGATTTTATAAGTTCTTTTGCTTCTGTAACCGATTGGTTTTGTATACCTTTATATTCGCTTGTAGAAGAATATCCTGGAGAGTATTGGCGGGGGTTAGAGGCTGTTTTTATAAGAATGAGTTTTCCGATTTTGTTTTTTAAGCCAGTGTCTTTATCATCGACAACGAAAAAGAACAAGTCTCTAATTTGTGCAGGAAATGAATTAGCACCAGACTTGACAGAAACCAATGCATCATCTGCATGAATGTCAACCTCTCTAAGTTCTGAAGAGTTATATACTTCATTTTTTTTCCTGTCCCTTTTTAGTATAGGTAGAAACTCTTGCAGTGAAAATCGTGGTTTCTCAGATTGAGGAAGCTCATAAATAAACTTAGCAAGAAACCAGGCAGCTTGTAATTCATTTCTGAATCCTTGGGAATGATCGCCATGGCTTTGATTAATGGTTAATAATACAGGCGTTGGATTTATACCTAATAAACTAAGCTCTAGAGCTTGTGTTAAGCCAATTGATTTTTGTAGTTCGCTAAGATCACTTCTTTGGCTTAGAATTATCAATTCATTAAAAAAGTTAGTTCCTTTTCTTCCATTTAATTTAGTAAATTGTTCTTTGTTTGCTATTGCTATTGAAGTTATTAGTGAAATGTACTGAGTATACATTTTTGCAGCAGGTTGATTTCTTTCTAAAAAGAGATTTTCAGATTTCCAGATAGCATCGATACCTTCCAAGAGTCTTTTTTTATTTGTCGGATCACTGAAGAAATATGTTAATTCATGAGAAGGTAAGATACTATCTTTAGAATTTACAATGACTATTGGTTCGTCGGGAAGAATACGGCTCTTTGCTCTAGCAAGAGCTGCTTGTATAATTACAAGATTATTTATTCTTGGCGCTGACATATGTTGTTTTAAGTAGTGCTTAAGTACAGCGGTTACTAATTAACTAAGAGTTTATCATAAAGATTATCATTAAGGAAACATCAATAACATTAAAATTAGTAATTTATTTAGTAAGAAACTTGTTAGAATATCATTTGATGTAAAGTCTTAATGTTGAAGGGATAAAAAATTGTCAATAGTAAAAGATACAAATCAGTCTCAAAAAGCTTTTAAAACAGATGAAATGATATTAAATATGGGTCCACAACACCCATCAACTCATGGTGTACTTAGGTTGGTTTTAACTTTAGATGGTGAGACTGTTAGAGATTGTGAGCCTGTAATTGGTTACTTACATAGAGGAATGGAATGGCTTGGTCAAAATAGAACTTATGTTCAATATCAAGCATTAGTTGATAGGGTTGATTATTTAGCAGGAATGTCTGATAGCCATGCATATATTATGGCTGTTGAAAAAATAGCAGGAATTAAAGTACCGCTTAGAGCAGAGTATATAAGGGTTATTTGTTCTGAGTTGAATAGAATAATTTCTCACCTCTTATGGCTTGGAATTTTTATGCTTGATTTAGGAGCCATGATGGGATTTCCATTTTATACGTTTCGGGATAGAGAATCCATATTATCTTTTTTAGAAGAAGTCTCAGGTCAAA
>JAHFBD010000106.1:0-4938 GCA_023250175.1 Candidatus Melainabacteria bacterium | reverse complement strand
AGAATGATGTTTAACTATATTAGAATTGGTGGCGTATTGAAAGATCTTCCAAAAGGTTGGACAACAAAGGTTAAAAAGTGGCTTACAACTGAGTTTGTAAAGTATATCGATGAGTATGAAGCTATTGCTACAAACAATCCTATATTTTTAGTACGAACACAAAATGTTGGTTATATGGATCCTAAAATTGCTTTAGATAGAGGTGTTACTGGTCCTAGCTTACGTGCTTCTGGAATAGATTTGGATTTAAGAAAATATAAGCCATATTCAATTTATGAAAAGCTACAGTTTAATGTTCCGACTTCAACTGTGGGAGATACTAATGCACGGTATGCAGTCAGAATAAAGGAATTACGAGAATCAGTAAATTTAATTATTCAAGCAATTGATCAATTACCTGGTGGGGATACTGAAGAGCTTGAGAAAAATAAAACTGAACTTACAAGTGGTGAAAACCCTGTTTATAAGCCAGAAGATTTAATGATAGTAGCAAAAGGAAAGCAAGTGCCCCCTGCGTTTAAGTGTGTAGCTGGTGAAGTTTATACAGCAGTAGAATCCCCCCGGGGCCAGCTAGGAGTACATTTAGTTTCTGATGGTACAGCAGTACCTTATCGTATTAAATGGCGCTCACCTTCGTATAATAATTGTTCTATTCTTCCTGACCTTGTTAAAGGAGAACCCGTTGCAAATGTTGTAGCAATTTTTAGTAGCTTAGATGTAATTTTACCCGATGTAGATAGGTAATGTGTAAATGCTCAGGATGTTTTATAGAGCCATAATAATTTGTTACTCAGCCAGCATAATATTTCTAAGCAAACAACTTATAAGGTAAGATTTTATCCCCAAAATTATAAGAAACTCGGTAAAATCTGTAATGTATTATAAATAACAGACTAGAAGCACTATGGAAAGCCAGTTTTGGGAGCGTAGCGAAAAAACTGGCGGTAGGTAGAAACAATTTACGTTAAAATATTTTTATGCCCTCTTTAAGTACAAAACCAATTTATTCTGGTAAGGCCAAAGATATCTTTGAAACTGATGACCCAAGTATCTTACGGGCCTTCTTTAGAGATAGTGCTACTGCCTTTAATGCTCAAAAAAAAGGTGAAATTCAAAATAAGGGAAAAATTAATGCTTCAATTTCAGCCTTACTTTTTAAGTTGGTTGAACAAACAGGAATTAAAACACATTTTATAAACCAAGTTTCTGATAATGAGCTCTTAGTAAAGAGGGTTACAATTATTCCTCTTGAAGTAATAATAAGAAATATAGCAGCTGGTAGTCTATGTAAAAGATTAGGAATTAAAGAAGGAAAAGTTCTTAAAGCCCCGATAGTTGAGTTTAGCTATAAAAATGATGAACTTGGAGATCCACTTTTGACAAAGGCTTATATTATAAATGCTTTAGAAGTTTCAGATGAAAACACTTTAAGACAAATCACTAATTTAGCTCTTAAAATCAATGAGCTTTTTAAAGAATTTTTCTTAAATGTTGGAATAAAAGTAGTAGACTTTAAACTTGAATTTGGTTTTGACAAAGATGGTAATTTACTTTTAGCCGATGAGCTGTCTCCAGATAATTTTAGATTTTGGGATGCAAAGACAAATGAAAAATTAGACAAGGATAGATTTAGGCAAGATCTCGGTAATGTAGAAGGTGCTTATGAAGAAATGTTGAAGAGGGTAAAAGAAGGTGTTAATAAATCTTCTATTCAGCCTCAAGTTAATATTCTGCCGTCATTTTTAGTTCGTGTCCAAGTCCTTCCAAAGTCAGACATACTAGATCCTCAAGGACAAGCAATTGAAAAAGCATTAATGTCATTAGGTTATAAAGATGTAAAAAATGTAAAAGTTGGTAAAGAAATAGTGTTTGAGATCAGTTCAGACTCTGAAATAAGTGCAAGAGAAAAAGTAAAAGAAATGTGTGAAAAATTATTAGCAAATCCAGTTATTGAGGACTATAAGATAGAGTTAGTTGTTAAAAATAAATAAACTATCTTTATCTGAGCTTTAAATTTTGGTAATATATTAGCTAATTATCAGGTAATACTTTATATCTTATGAAAATCAGCTCTCAAGATTTAATACATACTCCGAACTTTGCTATTAATGAAGCTTCTTCAAATAATGACTATTCTATATCGGAGAAAAAAAATACGATAACAATTATTTTTAAACGACCAGAAATTATATATAAAGATGAATTTATTGCAGATGTTATTGCAAGTAATTTAACGAGAGGGAAAACGGTAGAAATTAATTGTGGAAAAAGTGGTAGGAAGAGTGAGTTTATCGCTAGTGAATTGATCTCTAGAGATATTCTAAACAAGCTTTATAAGCAAGATGGTTACTTATTTTCTTATGGAGTGGAAGAAAAAAAAATAAGACCTAAATTGTTTAGTTCACCAGAGAAGTTTATCTTTGTTATATTTGAAAAATATATTGAGGTGGAAGAGGAGATTCCAAATACTAAGACGACTGAAAAAGAGGAATATATAGAATTTAATGAATATGCAGAATCTGATTTTAAAAACCAACAGAGTTCTTTTTCTTGGTATCAACCAGCTAATTTAAAAGAGAGTAATTATGGATGTCGGACTGAATTATTGCAGGATTATGAGCTTGGTGATATAGCCTATTCAAAATTTTTAATTGCTACAGGAGCAACAATTCAATATTTAAATGACTCATGGCCTGATATTGAATCTCCTGGATTGTTGGTAGAGAAGGGTTCTAATGAGAATGAGATATTTATAGATGTAAATGGTCGTGAAGAGTTTGATTTTTCAGTGTTATTAACGAATTTAGTAGTTTCTTTTTTAAAAGATAAAAATGTAGTGGTTGTTGATTGGGGGGAATGCAAGGTTGATGATTTAGAGGATAAATTATCCTACGATCCGATTTATTCTCCGATTAAAGAGTTAGCGTCTCATATTGAAATAGATGACAAAAGTTTATCTGGAAGACCTCATACCTTTGCTACTTTTAAGCCTTGACTGGTTACTGCCTAGCTCTAATATATAAGACCATCAATAAGCTTTTTGTGTGATTCACTCACCAAAAAGTGCCATGAAAGAAAGAGCGAGTTGAGCATTAATGCGAAACGAGCGGTAGGTAAAAAACCTTAACTTTATAAATCAGTGTATTTGATAGGATATACTACAAAATAATATTTTATGCGTATTAATCCATCCAATAAACCAAATACTGACTTACAAAATAGTGTAGCTAATCAGCATTATAGTATTCTTCAAGAGAATGGCAAAACAATTATTCTTTTAAAGAAACCAGAAATTATATATAACAAAGACTTTATCGCTAACGTTATTGCAGCAGCTATTGTAAGTGGGAATATTGTTGAAATTAACTGTGGAAAAAATAGCCCAGCTGCAAAATTTATTGCAAGCGAGCTTTGCTCTGAAACTATGCCTAGTGAAATTTTAGCTCAAGATGGTATTAATGTTTTGGCTAAAGAAAGTATACGGGAAGGTTGTGAAATAGAAGATGATTGTATCGTTGTAACAATAAGAAAAGTCCAAGAACAATGTGATATAGATGCTGTAGCCATTAATAATCTAGTTTTTATGACTGATATTCCACAATCAGATTTAACAAATCAAAATTTTATCCAAAATGTAGCCCCTTCTCTACCAATAGAACCATTAGGACAAAATGACTTTTTTGTTGTTCCTTCAATTGATGATAAAGAAGCTTATGAAGCATATACTAAAGCAATAGATCTTTATTTCACAGATTATGGAATAAATAATAATTTAAATTTTGTTACTTTTGGTAGTACCGATAGCGAATTAAGTTCTAATAAAGAAGAACTTATTTTAGAGGATTCTGAACTAATTCCTGGAGGAATGGATGATTCTCTAAAGAGTATTTTAGAAATGTTGAATAATCGTAAGGTTGTAGAAATAAAAAGAAGAAATTTCTTAGGTGAAATTGATGAGTGTAGTGTTAGCCTCAAAAAGAGTTTTAGTACAGGTGAAATAATTATAGATTTACAAAGCCATTATTTAAGTAGTTGTGAAGACTTGGTAGTTCCATTGGTTGTAGGAGTTTTAAACAAAGGTATTAATGTAGCTTTAGATTTAGGAGGAGAAGATGATCCTATGTTGTTTGAAGATGAAGATCATAGGTTAAATGATAATATCTCTGATTCTATTAAATACAGAGTTGAACAAGAGTTTGATGTTACAGAAGAAAATCGAGAGTTTCCAGGAAATCCAATGAAGCATTATCTTATAGTTTTTAAGCTAGTTTAAGAGTCATTGTTTCTAATTTAATTTTTTCTTTAGAATGTGTCATTAAGCAGAAATATAAAAAAGATTTTATCTAATCTTTAATTTTTTATTTATAAAGGATATTGCTCTTTGTAGTAGTAAAAGCTAATATAAAAATGTAATTTATAAGGAGAAAGATATGTTAAACCCCATTAATGAATTTAATTTAAGAACTTATAACTCAAGCCAAGTTCAAGTTTTAAAAGGAAAAAATGAAAAAGAAAAGCTTATTAATTTAACTGGTTCAAATAGTTATTTATATAAGAATGCTCCACAAGTTCTTATTGATAGAATTGGAAACTTATTAAGGCAAGGTTATTCAGTTGTATTAAATACAGGTAATAACTCAGATGCTTTATCCAGATTTGCACCAGGAAAAGATTTGTTTAATCAATTAACTTCTGAAACTAATAAGACGCTTACAGCAACAACACTTCCTGGAACAGCCTCTATTAAACTTGAAGCTGTTTAATTTGAGATTTTTTTCTTTTTAATATTTAATGGTTCTGCTTGTAGCACTGGCAGATTTTCATATCCTTGTGTTTCTTCTGTCTGAACCTCTATAGGCTTTCCTATCATTGTAATTATTCTTCCTGTTACAGCCTCATTTATACTTGTAGAAAGTCCTTGGGTTAATTGTTCTGGAC
>JAHFBD010000105.1 GCA_023250175.1 Candidatus Melainabacteria bacterium | reverse complement strand
TCTGATGATCAATGATAGAACCTCAGCCCTTGTTGCTTGGTTGGTTTGAAAAGTTCCTTTTAATACTGAGGTAGCTGTTTTACTTCCTGGTTTTTTTATACCTCGCATTGACATGCACATATGTTCTGCTTCAATGACAGTTGCAACACCAAGTGGGTTTAGTTTTTGTTCTATTGCATTTGCAATTTGGGTTGTCATTCTTTCTTGAATTTGAGGTCTTCGTGCCGCACACTCAACGACTCTTGCGATTTTACTTAATCCAGTAATTACTCCGCCTTGAGGTAAATATGCAACGTGAGCTACTCCAAAAAAGGGAAGTAGGTGATGTTCACATATGCTATAGAATGAGATGTCTCTTACTATTATTATTTCATCGTGGTCTTCTCTGAAAGTTATTGTTATTTCATCTTGTGGATCTTTGTTAGTCCCTGAAAAAATTTCCAGGTACATCTTGGCTACTCTGCTTGGTGTTAATAAAAGTCCTGATCTCTCATAATCTTCACCAATTGCTGAAAGAATCTCGCGGATAGCATTTTCAATTCTTTCTCTTTGATTTATTTGAGTGTTTTCTTTAAGTAGTGTTTTGTTATTTTGTTCAACCAGTTTTGTCATCTTATTTATCCTCTTTAGTTTAGAAGTTAAATCTTATCATTGCTTGGTTTTAATTATTATCTTGTCTTCAAGGTTAAGGTGAATATTAATTAACTATTAATTTTTTCTTTTGTTAACTATTTATTTATACGGGGTAGAATGGTACAGAAACTATAGCTTGTCTGATTTGAGTGACCAAATCCGGGCAAGTGAAATAGAATTGACAGAAGGAAGTCGCAGCTTGTCTGCGGCAATGTGTAGGAAGGGGTAGCAAATAACGTTCTGGGAAGGGAAGGATTTATCCGATTTACTCGATAAATCCGTGTAGGTGAAAAGAATTGACAGTAAGGAAGCCGCAGCTTGTCTGTGGCATATAAAAAGAAATGCAAAGAGTTTTATCAGTACTAGTGGAAAATGAGTCAGGTGTTTTAACTAGAATAGCTGGATTATTTTCGCGGCGAGGATTTAACATTGAGTCTTTAACTGTTGGCCCGACAGAAAACCCTGCCTATGCAAGAATTACAATAACAGTTAATGCTGATAATGTAGCAATAGAGCAAATAACAAAGCAGTTACACAAACTTATTAATGTTATTAGAATTATTGATCTTACTGAAAGTAGCTTTGTGGATAGAGAATTAGCTCTTATAAAAGTTGCTTCTAATCCTTCTTCAAGAGCAGAAATTATACAAATAGCAGATTTGTTTAGAGGGCATATAGTAGATGTTGCTGAAGATATTTTAATTATTGAGGTTACTGGAGAGCAGGGAAAAATAAATGCAATTGTACATCTTCTAACTAAGTTTGGGATTAAAGAAATTGCTAGAACAGGTAGGGTGGCTTTATCTCGTGGAGTAAAAATTGATCCTTCACAAGTTACTCAAAGAATACCTTTGAGAATGGTAACATCAACTTAAGATCCGGTTAAGAGATAAGCTATTAATAAGTAATTTAGTTAGTGATAAGTCTAAATGTTATATGCTAAAGATGGTTTTTAACTTTTTCATAACTAAGGCGTGGTTTATTACTATCACGGGTTAAATGCCTTTGAATGTCTTATTAAACGGAGAATAAAAATGACAGATGGATTAAATCCTATAAACAGTTTAGAAAAATCAAAGACTATTTCTTCAATAGATAGTTCAAAAAGTTTATTAGATAAAGATAGTGATTCGAGTAAAAGACTTGCAGCTGACTTATTAAAAGAAAGTGATAGATACTCTGCGGATTCTCAAGGAAAAGGAGAGCAAGCAAGAGAATATTTACATGCTGCTGATGTGTTTGATGCAATGGCTAAAGCTGTTAGAGATAAAGCCAATCAGTTGAGAAATAATGAAATTAATAGTGATAGTGCAGTGGAAGAGGTAAAAAATATTGTTCAGGTTCCAGGACAAACTTTAGAGTTCCCTATTCCAAAAGATGCTACACCAGAGGATTTAGAACAGATTGCTAGTGCATTAGAAAAAAAAGCACAGGATAATAGAAGAAAAGCTGATGAATTACTTATGCAGTCAGAAGAATCAGCAAGGTTTGCAAAAGAGTTAAAGGGACAGGTAGATAGACTGTCTAGAAAAGAAGCTGCTTCTGATATGGATTCAGAAATTGCAAGTGGACATAATAAGGGATTAGATCTTGTTTTTAAGAAGCTAGGTATTAATCGTTTAGATAATGAGTATAAAGAACAAGTTGCATTATCTGAATCTATGTCACAACAGTCGAAACAGTTAAATTAATAAGTTTGGAGCAAAGGTGAGGTAAATATGGCAGTAAGAGAAGTACAACAAGGTAGACTAAATGATATCCAAGGTCAAATGAATGGGTTGCAAGGATCTACTACCCAAGAAGACCAGCAAAGATTTCGCCAACTTCAAGGTCAATTTGGTCAGCTACAAGGTCAAAGGGCTTCTTTTGGAACAGGAGATAATGCTAGTAGTTCAAATAATGCTAATGCAAACAATGGTAATGGTTCAAATGGTGCTCCAGAGCAATCAACAGGTAATTCCCTCTTAGATCAAGCAAAAGCAGTATTAAAATCAATCTCTTCAATCTTTGCTAGATATTCCAATAATGGTCATCCTGCAGCACACGTTTCTAAATCTTCTGAGATAATTGCAAAAGGATTGGAAGCTCAAAAGCTTGCAATAGATTCCGGAGATCCTAATGCAAGTAGTGTTGTTGGCCAGGCATCACATATAATTAGCGATGCTGAATCAGCTGCTAAATTTGAAACTGATAATCTGAAAGATGACTTAAAGAAAGAAAACAAGTTAAGTGATCTTGCAAAACCAGCTTAAAAAAGATATAGAAGGAAATATTTTTACTCCTTATAAAAGGCTAAATTCTTTAGACTCCTGCAACAAGATGAGAAAATAACATCATCAGCACAAACAATTATTATTTGTTCTAATAAAGCTTGGCTGTTTAGAAAGGAGTCACATTCTTTTATTGCAATATTTATTGCTATGCTTAATGGAAAATGAAATTTCTCAAACCCTGTACCAATGGGCGGAAGAGCAATTGTTTTTATATTATATTGTTCAATTAAGGCAAAGCAATTCTTATAACATTTGGCTAATAAGTAATCTTCTCGATGGCTACCATTTTGCCAGACAGGGCTTACTGTGTGAATGATCCATTTAGCTGCTAAATTATAACCCTTTGTAACAACTGTTTTGCTGACCTCTGGTATTGCTAGTTGGTTACACTCTTCTGTAAGCCCTGGTCCAGCAGCTTGATGAATACGCCATGATAAACCAGTGGGCTTTATTAAAGGATCTTTTTGAGAAGGATTTACTATTGCATCAACTACTTGGTGAGTTAAATCCCCTTGAATAACTTTTAACCCATTAATCCCAGCCATTTAAGCTCATTCTTTCTTTTCATATAAGTTTACCTAATTCTTAGCTTAAACTGTAAGAGACTTAATAAATCTATGAATTATATATAAACTAAATTAGTTATTTAATTTATGAAAAGTTTTATTTGTTCGTAAAAATAGCATGAATTTGTTACTAAGTGGGTTAAATTGTTCTTGATCTTAGGTAGATAGTATTTTGTTGAGCTATATAGCAAACAGTAATATCTGTTATCCTCCATTAATCATTGCTATCCAGGAGTTCATAATTTTAGTTTGTTGTTTAAAGGCTTCCATGAAAAACTTCATTAGAGTATCTATTTTTGCTAATTTTACTTTCTCATCATTAGCAGTTGTAAGATCATTTGCTCGCTCTGCTTCTTCTATCCTTCTTAATGTAGCACTATATTCTCCGCTGAAGGCTGTTAGTCTGTTAGATATGTACATTTGTTTGTTCTCCTCTTGTGCTTATATAAAGCAATACTTTTTATGATTTTGATAGTACATTTATCTAAAATTAATTTAAGGAAACTCCTTAGAGAGATATTAAGCTTTGGTTAAACTATTCTAAGTAATATTCAAATAAAAAAAATCAAAATGTGCTTCTTCAAAACACATATAATTTTGCTTAAAAAACAATTAAGACTAGCAGCTTATTTTTACTGCTAGTCTTAATTGTTTTATCTCTAGGTCAATTAGCTATTTAGCTTTAGACAAGTCCTAAATAACCATCACTAATGGTCTTTGCTGTTTTGATTCCTGCTTGATCTAGCTTCGCAAGCTGTTCTTGTTTAACTAATGCTTTAGAAGCTTCTCTTATCATATCAGGATTTTCACCTACAATGCCTGCTTGTCCTGCACTAAGTGCTCCATTTATTGAACCGGCGTCTAATATAAACATAAGTCTCCTCCTTGGTATTTGTGTGTAGAATAATTTACAAATATAGTATAAGTGTAAATAATTAAGGTATGGTTATCATTTTCTTCGTGTATCCCGCAACCTGACAAGATTTTAAATAGTAATGTATCAAACAATGCTAAATAACATTTAAGTTTGTATATTTGTTGGAATTATATATTTAATGTTTTTAACTATTTCTTAAGATATAATTTAGGTTTTACAGTATAAGGGATCATAAAAGTTGTGCAACCACTTACAAAACTAGGAACCCAACCTTTAATTTGGCTTATTGAATTAGGGGAAGCGTTTAAAAATTTTCTTCAAGCTTTATATTTTATATTTTCAGGAAGAATTTCAAAAAAAGAATTTATTGAACAAGCTAGCAAGTTTGGGTTTGATACCTTGCCAGTTGTTGCAGTTGTAAGTTTTTTTATAGGGCTAGCATTAACCTTGCAAATTTCAAAACAGCTTATGGGTATTGGCAATACCAGTTCGTTGGGTACTTCTGTAGCTATTTCAATAGTGAGAGAAATTGGTCCTGTTGTGGCAGGTGTAATGATTGCAGCTCGTGTTGGTGGGGCAATGGCAGCTGAAATTGCTACTATGAGCGTAACTGAGCAAATTGATGCTTTAAAAATAATGAAATTGGAGCCGCTTGGCTTTTTAGTAGCACCCAGATTATTAGCTTCTATGATAATGACACCATTATTAACAGTGTTTGCAATTTATATAGGTAGCCTTGGAGGATTGTTAATTGCAATTACTTATGTACAATTGGATCCTTATATGTTTTTTGATTCTTTTCGTACCGTTGTAGGTAATAAGGATATTATAATTGCTTTAACAAAGGCTTTAGTTAATGGAATTTTAGTTGCTGTTTTGAGTTGTACTTTTGGTATGGAGACTAGTGGTGGTGCTGCTGGTGTAGGGCAAACGACGACAAAATCAGTTGTTTGGGCAATGCTTGGAATATTTCTTTTCAATTTTTTGATTACAAACAGTGTATATTCTGTAGGAAAGGTTATTGACCCAGCGTTTGTGAAATAGTAATTAATTATGAGTTTAATTGAAGTTAAAAATGTAACTAAATCTTTTAATGATTTAAAAGTTCTGGATGATGTCTCACTTTCTGTTAGTCCTGGTGAGTGTATTGCAATTGTTGGACCGTCTGGAGTTGGAAAATCTACATTGCTTAGAATAATTGCTAATTTGGAAACATCAGATAGTGGAATAGTCAAGATAAGTGCAAAGCGTATTAGTATGGTGTTTCAATATAGTGCATTATTAAATTCTTATACTGTTGCAGAGAATGTTGCTTTAGCATTACACGAATCAAAACTTTCAAATAAAGAAAAGTTAGAAAAAGCAACAGAAAAGCTAAAGCTTGTAGGATTAGATAAATATATAGATTATTTCCCAGATCAGTTATCTGGAGGGCAAAGAAAACGAGTTGGTTTTGCAAGAGCTATTGCAAATGAGCCTGAGATTATATTGTATGATGAGCCCACTTCTGGACTTGATCCAATTTTATCGACTTTAATTGAAGATTATATAAATAAGTTAGCAGGTCAATTTAAAGTAGCAAGCATTGTTGTTACGCATCAAATATCTACGATTAAGCGAACTGCCCAAAAAGTAATTATGCTTTTTCAGGGAAAAATAGTATGGAGCGGAACACCAAATGAATTTTTTGCTTCAAATAATTCTCATGTAAAGCAGTTTGTTAATGCGGAGGTAAAAGGACCAATGTCTGTAGGCTTGCTAGAATAGGTAAAAGCTTTTTATGAAACGTACTAATGAAATAAAAATGGGGGTCTTTTTAATAACAGGATTAGCACTGTTAATCTTTGGTTGGGCCTATTTACGTGAGTTTGCAATACATAAACAGCTAGCTTTTACTGTTGTTTTTAACGATGTTATTGGATTAACAAAGGGTTCATTTATAAGAATTAATGGTTTAAGAGTGGGTAGAGTTGATAGCTTAACTCTTGATACAAAAGAAAATCAGGTTTTTGTAAATTCCAGGATACAAATTCCGAAAGTTGAAATTCCTGTAGATTCTAAGATTTATATAAGAACCAGTGGTTATGTTGGAGATAAATATTTAGATATTGAGTTAGGTATGTCAAGTAAGTTTATTCAGGGTGGGGAAACGATAGCTGGTGAGCCTGCTTTAGATGCTTTTGAGTCACTAGAAAAGATTAGTCAGGTATTAAATCAATTACAGCCTGAAATTATAGGTCAGAGTATTCAAGATTTTACTAGTGGTGCTGCTAAGCTTGTAAAAAAAGCAGATAGCGTTGTTGAAAACACTGACAAGATAGTTAAAACATTACCAAATGGACAAGAATTAGCAAAGCTTATTGATAAAGCGCATGATACCGTAAATCAATTAAATCAGGCTGTTGACAAAGCTCAGACTTTAGCTACTGATGCAAGTGCTCAAAGCAATATAATGATTTTACTAACTCAGGCAAATTCTATATCTAGTGACTTAAATCAGACCCTGAAAAATGCAAATTCTATAGCAAATAATAAAGAAGCCTTTGAAAATGTAAACACTCTTTTAGTAAGAGCGACAAAAATTATTGAGCAATTAGATGAACTTAAAGCGGATCCTTTAGTTCAAAATGAATTACGTGAAACATTAAATAATGCAAATGTAGCAGCTAAAAAAATAGCATTTACAAGTGATGAGGTTTCTACAGCGTTAAATCAAAGATTTCTTTTGCCAAGGTTATTATTTGGGAAATTAACGTCAGGTAGAAAAAAAGTTGATAAAATTGAAAAGGCAAAAAAGTGATAATAAGACAAGTTCCCGCCGAAGGCAAGGCTCGCCAAGGGCGGCAAGCTTATCCTCAGTATATAATCAGAAAAGATTTGTCTGGCTTTGCCAGCAAATCTGATCAAGTGAAAGGAATTGACAGATGGAAGCTTCAACTTGTTTGAACTTATAAAAAGAAAAGGAAAAGGATTTGTCCCATTTATTGGGCAAGTCCGATCGAACGAAAGGAATTGGTAGATGAAAGCTCAAGCTTGTCTTGAGCTAAACAAAAG
>JAHFBD010000104.1:5091-7498 GCA_023250175.1 Candidatus Melainabacteria bacterium | reverse complement strand
GTAGTGTTTTAATAGCAGGCTGTAAAAAAGATAATAAACAGGAAGATGTAGAATTGCCAAAAATAGAGATTCAGGCTCCTGTCAAGAAACCAGAAGCTCTGGTTGTAAGACCACATATTAATGTTGTTCCTTTAAAGCTTGGAGAAATTATAGTTTCAAGCGATAGAATCTTTTCTGGTGTATGTACTAAAGTAACAAAATTTGATAAGGATCCTGTTGCTAATGTACGGACAGAACAATTTGCATTCAAGCTTATAGAAGGAATAAAAGGAGTTGCTGGAAAAAACGAAATTAATTTCAAACAATATTCTCCTTTAATATCAGGTTATGAAGTTGGGAAAAAATATGTTTTGTTTCTTGCCCCGGATAGTGGTAGTGGATTGACTTCTCCGGTTGGTTTAGATCAAGGACGTTTTGATGTTTATCAAAAAGAAGGTGTTAATGAAGAATTTGTAGTATATAAAGGGGTTGAAACCAAATATAATGATTTTTTAAAAACGGTTAAAGGCACTATTAAAAGTAATAATTTTGAAGAAACCCTTAAGACCGATGGTGCTAAGGGACTTATTCATGCCAGCATTTCAGCAACAGATACCTATGTTTTTACTTCGGGTAATATTTTTGGTGAGCATTATTCTCTTATTCCTAAAAATAATGATATAAAGACAAAGCTACAAAATACCATGCGGCATCAAGGTGTAATAATTTTTGGTAAGGTTGTTGATAAAGGTACATTACAAAAACATATTCTTGTAAGCAAGGTAGAACCTGGAGAACAATGGAATCCTAAGGTTAACTTTCAGTATAAAGATCAAGGACGTATTCCAGGACTTGCTAAACATCTTCAAGGGAAAAAAGAAATTTTATGCAGTGTTCATGCTCTTCTTCATGAAGGAGAGGTTCTTGTAGTTAACTACAGTGGACACAATATTCCTGTCTATGTGGAAGATCCAAAACTGACAAAAGATCTTTGGAGTAATGATAAGCTTCAATTAAAATTTGAGCTTCGTGAACATCTGCAAGGTCCTCCACATTTTTATCTTAAAAATGAAAAGGATTCTTTCCCAATTAGAGTTCTTGACAGTATGAGTAAGCTTCAAGGACAGGAAAGAAAAATAGAAGGAGCACTTGTTTGGTTTCCGAAGAGCCCAGGTTCAGATATAAGAGAGCTTTGGGGTATAGAAGAAAAAGATTCAAATGGACTTTCAAGAATATATGCACTATTTAATTTGAATGATGAAGCTGAACTAAAAAAGATTGATTCGGTATTAAGGGATGCTTGGAATAAGCAACAAGATGGATTTATCCGCCAAAGCTCAAGCTTTTATAACCCAAAGATCCAAATCAGCGTTACGGGAGTTATTAATCAATTCTTTCGTAATCAAAGAAACCCTGTGCTTGATGTAGAAGCTAAAAATATTAAGGTTTTACCTTAAACCATAAACCTCTAAAAGTCAATGGTAGATAAGTACCAAAGCAATAAGCTCTAATGGATAAATCTTCCTAGATTATTATTTTGAGTTCCTGGGTAAAATAAATTCTTTCAAAAAAAATTATTAATTTAACAGTCTCATAATAGTATTCCGCTAACAATAAAGATGGTGGTTTTATTTAGAAAATTAATAAAAATATAAAAAGGGAGATTTTTATGCCTAATATAAATAATCAACTAAGCTCACAAATAAGAGATGTTGCAAGTGTTACAAGACAAGAAGGAAGAACTGTAATGGATGTCTTAGATGTTGCTGATGGGAATGCAGATGGAAATATAAATATTGATAATGTAGATCGTTTTGTACGAAATGTAGCAACAGCAATAAAAAATAATCAGTTGGATGATGCTACTACACAAGCAGCAAGACAAATATTAACGCTACTTGGACAAGTCAGACAACAAACACCACCACCAATAGCCTTTCCAAGAAGAGTTAATAATCAAAGTGGAATCCTAAATAATGGGCGAGTTTTAGATAATCAAACTGCTATTACCTTGGCAGCTCAAGGAGCTGTTTTTAATATGGCAGCTTATAATATTGGTGGAATGGCTACTGATGCATTAACAAATCAAGGAGTTTTAAATGCTACTCCAGAGAAGCAGGGAGCAGCTCTTGCTCGTGATTTCTGGAAAGATAATTTCTTTTCAGGGGTAGAACTTGCTAGTGTCTTTCAACATATGCAACAAAACATTTCTGATCCTAATCAGAAAAAAGAATTTCAAAAAGCCTTTATTAAAGAGTTTGCAAATCAGGTAAAACAAAGATTTCCTGGACAAGAAAATATGATCATGATGCAGTTTGCAAGATTTATGAATAATACAAACTGGGAGAGTAATGATCCGATGACTCAAGGATTTAAAAACTTTACTCAGGCTTTTGGTACTGGACTTGTTGAAGAGTTCTACCCAGAA
>JAHFBD010000104.1:0-5081 GCA_023250175.1 Candidatus Melainabacteria bacterium | reverse complement strand
ATCCTGGTAATCGGACTATTATTTCAACTTATGATATTCCACAAGAAAGTGGAACCTTTGGTTCTGCTTTCTTAATGGCTTATGTTGGTGAAGATGGGCAATTAAAAACAGAGCTAGTACCATATAAACAAATTCCAGACAAAAAAAACAAGTGGTCATTTAACTTTGGACAAAACCAAGGAGGACAACAACGACCATTGCTACAAATAGCTGCTTTTGGTCTAAGTATGTCTATTCGTAACTAAAACATCGTTCTATAATTACTCCTAAAATTAATCTTCTAGAGAGAACTGTATTGTATCTTAAAGACTCTTTTGTTAAGATAATAAAAACTTAAAAGATTCTTTAATAAGTTTATTTTTAGGATTTTATAAATGGAAGTTGGTTTAGTTAATAAAAAAGTACAAGCAACCTATCCTTCAAGAAAAGAAGAAGTTGAAGAATCAAAAGTTGTTGCTGTACCTGATTATGCTGATGAGGCAACAGGAGTTGTTTTAGAACTAATACCTTATACCCCAGCGATAGAACAAACTTCTGCATTAGGTGAAACTCCTGATATTGTATTAATTGATCTTATTGAAGGAATTACAAAATTAGAAGATCTTGAATATGTAATTTCATGGTTTGACGATACAAAAAATAAAATCACTCAAAATATTGCTGAGGTTGCAAAGGAAAAACTATTTAGTTTATTGAAAGATAAAGTAGATGAACTAAGTGATTTAAAAAAAACAAAAACGCTAGCTGAGAAACTAAATATTCTTGATGAATACAACAAAATAGCAAAAGAACCTATTTTAAAAATAATTTCAAACTATAAAACTACTCCTGAAGAGATACTTGAAGCTACTAAAGAATCTATAAATATTGGAGTTATCGATGAATTACAAATACTTAAAATTTGTGAATCGTTAGCAAGTAAAAATTATATCTCAGCTCAGGTAAAATTATCAATTCTACTATCAATAATTAGTGAGCCTCTAGTAAAAAATATAATAAATGACAATAAAGGACTTGTGAAATTATTTGCTAAGGCTATTGGTAATCCAAAATATTCTCTTCAACTATTAAATGATATGGATTTTAAGACTAATTTAGTTGATTACCTTTATACTTCCAAGAATAAAAGAGGTAGTACTGAAAAATTGATTGAAAGTATTATTCTTGCATTCACGAAAGATATTTCTTGTGAAGCTGAACATATAAAAACTCCCATAGAAAGTGCAGTTATAAAGTCTATTCTTGAAGGAAAAGAAAAGAATGATAACAGACTTGTTGAAGCTGCTATTGAATTATTGTCTTATAAATCAAGCATTGATAAGTTATTTAATGATTCTTTGTTTATAAATAGTTTTCAGAGACTCATACAAAATTACACATCTCTTGAAGCTAAAAATATTATAGATAAAGCATTAGAATTAAGCTCCCTTGAAAATAAGGATATTGCAAAACAATACTTAACCTATACTACTGCTCTTGAAAAAGAGAAAGAATTAGCTCAAGTTTTGCATGAGAGGCTTAAGATAGCAGATGATAATTATGAGATAAGAGCAAATGTTGTGGATTTTTTTACTAAGCATGGTACAACACCTGATAAATCAAGAGAGGCTTATAATTTTATTAAAAGGTTGCAATACTTAGCTAAAGATAGAGAAACCCATTGCATAGATGGAATAGATAGAGTATTGTCTGATGCTTTGCTTGCTAATGGCGATGCTGTTTATGGACTTTATGTTGAACCAAGAGTAGCTATAGAGCTTGAAAACAATGGATTTAAAATCTTGCAATTATCTGTTAAAGAATTAAACAATAAAAATTTGGAAGAACCTTCTGGTATCCCAAGACAAATTGACATAATAGCTGAAAGAGAAATTATCATTGATGGTATAAAAAAAGTAAAGATTTATCATATTGAAGTAAAAGCAAATGATAAAGCGTTTACTAAAGCAAATAAAGAAAAAGATTTACCCCAATCAATTGCTCTAGAAAAAATAGCAACTAATCATGGAGCAGAACTTATTGTTGTCATTGAAAAAATTGATGATATTCGAGATATTGAGAGAATCTTAGAACATCTAAGAGACTATACCCCAGATAAGGGTGTAATTGCTAAATATAATTCTCATCCTGCTATCTGGGATAGAGCTGGAAATGTACAATTCGAAAGAAATTGTTTAGCTAATAATGCTGAAGCTGATTTAAGGTTAAAATCATAATTGATTAAGGAATAAAGGATATAAATGTCAGTTTCACCACACATATGTTTATTAAAATCAAACTCAAAAGCTTCGGCTCCTTTGTTAGCTTATTACTCTTCAATAAAGTTAGAAAAAAATGCACCTTCTAAACTCTATATTGATTTGCTTCGTATAACTAATATCCTTGATACAGAAAAAGAACCATTAACAAATAAGCCAAGCTCTTACTTTTTAAAATCAAAGCTGTTAATTTCAGAAATAGACACTGAAAGTGAAAATAAGAATCTTCACTTTGCTAAAGTTGATGTAATTTCAAAAGATAATACTGTTCTAGACACTATAGATATCTCTGTTGATACTTTGGAAGGATTTGTCCGGTTTAATGTAATTCCCAGTGCACCATTTACTGCTTATATAGATATAAAAAATTATGGGAGTAAAGCTCTTGATAGGCAGCATGCTCTTGAAGAAATAGTAAAACTTCTTTACAAGGCAACAAATTCAGAAATTGCAATTTCTACCTGGGATGGTAATAGTGGACCAAATACAACTACCCAAGCTGTAAACGAATATTTAATGGATTCAAACTTTTCAATAATAAAAAAAGGAATTGGTAAAAATTTAGAAGATTATTTGAAATTAATTCCTGGGAATCAAATTAATGATCCTAATGAACTAGAATCTGAAGCCTTGAAATTAGAGGAATTTAATGATTCTTATGCTATCAATGTAGGACATTCTGCTGCTGCTATTAACGATTATCACAAAATAATTAAAGAATTTTTATTTCTTCGTGATAATAATGGTGGCACGATCACTATTAATAAACCAGTTAATTGCCTTGATTAGTTCTGTTTGTCTATGATACAGAATGTTTTTTTATCAGATTAATAAAACCATAAATCCAGGCGAGATTAACTTTGCAAGCCATATCAATTGGAGTTGCTCCAGTTGTTTCTACCGCAACATTATATGGTGTCCCTAATCTATATGTAAGATCCGTAAGACTGCCATCATAACGAACAATAGAAGCATTTTCATCACTTTTTATAGCTTCAGATTCAAGAGGATTGCCAACAATTTGTCCGCTTTCATTAATTTGTGTTTGGTAGCCAGCTCCAATAAACTGATTGTTAAAAAGTGGACAGATCTTGGAAACCTCCTGAGCAATTGGTTTATATTCCTGAACATTTCCCTCTACATATTGATAAGCAGCTGGAGGAGCATTTGGTGTAAGGTAATCTTGGTGAAGATCAATAGAACCTTTTATTTGATTAAGAGGATCTTCTTTGAGAAGTTTGTGCATAAGCTCAGTTTCAAGTGGTAAATGAATTGCAAGGCTTGGATCCGAAGCCCATAAAAAACGTTGAAAAGGTATCTTTCCTTCTCCAAGATCTCCACTTAAACTGCCATCTTCTAATTCATAGCGAAGAAAATCATTATTTCCTTCTCCTTTATCATTGTCAATGTTATATCGTAATCCAGCAGAAAATCCTGATGGATTACCAATAGGGTACATAATTACCTTAATTCCAGCTTTATGAGCAGCATCAAAGATCTCATTTCCATAATGTTCAATTGTTAGAGGTCCTGAGATTTCATCTCCATGAATACCTGCTCGAATAAGAAGCACAGGATCCTGTGGATTAATATCTTTTGATGCAATCTTTAAGAAATCATATTTTCCTTTTTTGTATTCGAGAGGATATTTCTGTATAGTAATATCTTTTCTGTTTTCAAGAACTCGGGTGAGCTTTTCTGTAAAGTCAACTTGTTTATTTACTGAAGATATTTGCATAATGTTTCTCCTTAAAATTAATTTTTAGAAGTATAAATTTGTACAAACTTATACATCCAATCACGAACTGTTACCATAGAAACCCAATCCACTTTTTCAGCAACACTATGGAGTTCTTCTAAATTTGGACTTACAACGACTGCTGAAAATTCTTCACCAGAAGCATTTCGCTTTGGAACCAGATGGTTTGCTTGAGTGGCTCCATGCTCTGGAGTTATTTTTATATTGCTATGCCCTATTTCATTAGCGGCTTGTTTTACTTGCTTTACAAGCTCAGATTCGGAACTACCATTCCAAGGGGGATATTGTTCTTCTATCTTTAATTTGACTTCAAAGTTAGTATCTATGTTTACATAGTTTTTATATTTTTCTTCGATACGTTTAACTTCTTGTTTTATTCTTTCAAGCTCATTATCTTGTTCTTGTTTACTTAGACTTCTAAGTGAAATTGCCAGGTGTGCTTCTGTTGGAAAAGCATTGCTTGGAGCTTTTTTAATTTCACACTCATAAATGTTTTTGGAGATTAATGGTTGGTGTATGTCTGGATTCCATTTAACCACTCTATTTCCTATAGCTTGATATAGATCTACTAAAATATCACTAGCACTAATATAGTTTTCTTGATCGTTAACTGCAGAGTGTCCACTTTTTATACCAGTTAAATCTATTTTTATATCAACAAAACTTGCACAACCAGTGGTTATAACAAAGGCTTCATCACCATCAATTACAATGACATCTTTAGCTTTAAATGTGTTTGTATCTAAATGAATTAAAGAGCTACTATCCTCTTCTTCGTCAGGTGCTAAAACAATCTCAAAAGGAACATGAGATTTTCCTTCTGCTTTTAATAATCTAATAACATCCCAAATAATAGCGACTTGTGCTTTATCATCTGCACCTAAAGTTGTTGTTCCGTCTGTAGCAATGTATTCTTTTAGTTTTGTCGGATGATTAATTAATACTGGATAAATTTGTTTTAGAGGATCTTTTAAATCAGCAGGAACAATATCTAAATGTCCCATAAACATTAGCGGTTTTTTGTTTTCATATCCAGAAGAACCAGGAAAACGTATTATTAAAGA
>JAHFBD010000103.1:3540-7529 GCA_023250175.1 Candidatus Melainabacteria bacterium | reverse complement strand
ATTAAAGGTTGCTTTTGGATCTAATTCCATAAAAAGTTGAGCTGTCAAATTACGAATCAAATCCATATTTTGTTTCATTTCAGCTTCTTGTAAATGACCAGCTCTTATAGTGGGAGTAGGAATAACAGCAAGTTTTAAAAAAGTCTCAACGACAGGATTATCTTTAGCAATTTCTAATAATCTTTCTTCTCCTAATTCATTAGAGACTTTATTTCTTTTATTAGAAGTAATTATTTTGTGATGACTTAAATCTATTGCAGAAATGTTAAGCATTTGTATTTTCCTCCGTAAGAATTTATTACAATATTTTTATTGTATTGATTGAGGGGAATAAATGTTGATTAATGTTGTATGTGTTGAGTATGAATCGCCATACATTTAGTAGTGAAATAATTTTAGAGTTAAGTCTTTGGCCATTAAATTAATTCAAAAATTGTCTAATGATTTTTGAAAAGAATTCAAATTTTTAAGAATAATGAAAGTTACTGCCTAGCTATAATGTATAAGACCATAAATAAGTTTTTTGTGTGATTTATTCACCAAAAAGCGCCATGTAAGGAAGAGCGAGTTGAGCATTAGTGCAAAACGAGCGGTAAGTAGAAACGATTTATCATTTTTTTACCTTTAAATATGAAATATAAATAAAATATTAAAAAATAAACATACAATGTATTGACTCTGATGCTTAAATATAGTCTAATTAAGTAGTGTGTTTTACGAAAAACTTACATATTAAACACTATATCTAGTATTTAATAATAAATATAAAAAATATAAATGACTGCAACTTTATTACCTGTTGGTGCACATTTTGATACACATAAGAGTAGTGTGCCCAGAGAAGGTAAGCAGCAAGAATTAGAAGATTTAAAGAACTCTGATACCTTAAGTACGTTACCTGCAGAAGTTTCTCCAGGAATAATAATAGATAAAGATTACCAGGAGGAAAGTTCATTATTAAAGGCTAAAAGACTAGGGAAAATGGGACTTACAACGGGTGCTGTATTCTTTCAAGGATGGGCAGCTATTGATCTTCTTCTGAAGTCTTTTAAGTTATTTACAAGCAATTTTGGACATGGTGATGTCGATGAATCTTATCATGGTTTAAGTAAAGCTTATACTAAATCAGCAATTGCTGGTACATTGACTGGGCTTGCTAATGAAAGTCCTTATTGGGCTCTTGGTAACCTTGGTATGGGTTTCTTTAGTAGATTTTTAGATAATGTTGCAGGACTTGCTGGATTTTCTATATTTGATGGATTAGCCTCTATTGGTATGGGACAGGTTAGATATAGAGATAAGCAAAATGCATATGCTGTACAGCATTCATTGTTTAATAATCCAAAATTATCATTCTTAAAACCTTTAATGCCAATTGAACAGTCAATTATAAGTTTCTGTAAAAAAGTTGGATCTCTAGACTTCAAACGATTTTTTAAGGATGAGCCTTATGCATTCTTTCAAAACGCAGGTGGTGGGCTTATTCTAAGTGGTTTATTAGGACTTGCAACTATTCCTATACAGAAGGTGTTTAATCTAAGTAAATCATTATCATATTTACCATTCAGTCTATTTTCAGGTGTTAATCTAGTTGCGCTTTTTAGAGATGGTAGTGTGGTTAATGAAAGAGCAACTGATTTTGGTGGTAGGGATAAAGCAGAAACCTTTTTAATGAAATTAGAAGGAAAATCAAAGATGCTTGCATCTCCTATCCTTGGTTTAAATAATTTATTGTTAGCGTTTAAAGGTCTTGGAATTGATACAGAAGGTGGAATGCTCTATAACCTTGCCATGTCAATCCGTTCTGCCAGCGTTGCTGTAGCTTCTATTGCCTTTGGAGCTCAATCAGCAACTAAGTATATAAACCCAGATACATTTGGTCCTTTTGCTAAGAGAATTGTAAAGGTGATTTTAAATCCTAAAGAAGTAAAAAAAGAGATTCAAGAATTTCTTACAGGGGTTGAAAAAGATAGAAAAGATGCACATAAAAGTGATCATTACCAAGTAATAATTGATTCAGAACCGCATAAAATATTATTTAACTCAATTGAAAAAACAGAATTATTTCAATCTCTTAAGAAAAAATCACAAGCAGGACTAGCTAGCCCAATGGCAAGAGATAGAGCGTTTTTAGAAAGGTTTACACATAGCACACGAGTTGGAGCTATTGGAATATTAATGCTTGATTCACTAATACAAAATACTCAAGATAGTGAATTAAAACAATATCTAAAGGAGAATGAGCTTGCTTTTAAACTCTCTTGTTATCTCCATGATATTGGTCATATTATGAGAAGTCATTTGGCTGAAAAAGGAGTTAAAGGACATGATAACGATGAATTAACAGTTAAGCTTTTAAAGAAATCTGAAATAGTTGATGTCATAGAAAAATATTGTACCAATACACTTAAAATGAATGAATCTGAGACAGAAGTCTTTCTCCAAAAAATAAGAGATATAGTCGGTCACAAGTCACCGTTATCAAAAGTCCTTAAAATTTGTGATTTTACTGAATATATCAGAGGAAAAGGATCTGATTTTAATAGTGCAGCACCTGAAGTATTTAAGAGCTGGGAAGTTGATCAGATTTTAGACTATGCAAATACTCTAAGGATCTTTAAAAATGATGAAAATGAATTAAAGATTGCTTTTACTGAAGATGGTGCAGCGGAATCGCTTAGGCTCTATCATGATAGGCTTCGATTCAATAAAAAGTTTAACTCTACTCCTGTAATTAATAGCCGGGAAATTGCATATTTATTAGGACTTGAAGCATCTGATGTTTCTCTTGATGAAGTCATGGCGATGGATGAAGAATCTGAACTTGATGAAACTGCCTATAAAGGTATTGAAAAACTTAATGGGGATGTTTATTCATTTAAAATTAGAACTACATTTGGTGGGAAAAAAGCCTACTGTGGATGGAATGAAGAAAAGAATGGTTTTCATGTTTTAACTTCACAAGGAGTTTATAAAAAAGTATTTGACTATTTAGATGAGGATTTAAAATTTCAAGACAAAGATAGATTTGATGAGTTAAATGAAATCCGCAAAGTTCTTACTACTCCGGAAGAGCTTGAATTAAAGCTTGAAGTCGTTGGTGATAAGATGTACAAAGAACTTCTCCAAAGAAAATTGCAACCTTCAATTAACTGATTTTAGTTTTAACCTTTTTTAAGTTCAGAAATGATCTTCTCAAGTTCTTCAATCATCCATTTTTGAAAACCAAATTCAAGAACTTCAGGTTTCATAAACATTCCTGTATCAATTGCTTCAATTTCTATATCATCGCTATCATTACCAATTTGTACACTTTCACAGACTAATCGATCTTCTTCTTGAATACCTTTAGAACTTGCTATATAAGCATCTTTTGAAGATTGTTCTGTTCCAGGTGGAAAATAAAAACCAAAACTGACCTTTGTTTCTTTCTCTGAAACAGGAATAACAATGTTCGTATCCATAACATCTTTATTCATGGTATCTGGAGGTAGTGGAACACTTCTATCTCTTGTTTGTTTATAGATGTTTACAGCAACGGTTGGAGGTAGCTTAAAGTAATAAGCCATTCCTCCGCTTCGTACATCTGAAGAATCTTCTTTTACCGGACAAGTTTGTAAACTGGTAGGACCCAAGAATTCACAATGGTAGTTTTTGAGATCCAGACGTTCAGCAAGGCTTGGATGAGTATCTCTTATATGGTTTGCATCACAGTAATTACCATCATAAAACCCAAAATGGCACTTCATCGGATCTTCCCATATATCAGCCAGTTGAAATGTCTCTATTCCCATATCTGCTGTTATTCCTTTTAAAGGTGCAAGCATAGAAGAAAGATGTTCTTTTACTTTTTCAATTTGTCCAGGCTGATCTCGTAAATCCTGCATAAACAAAAAGACAAGAGGTCCCCAAGTATCTACTACAAATTGAGGAAGCTTAGAGTCATCGGAAATCTTATATTTCATTCCATGATAAAAACACTTTAATAT
>JAHFBD010000103.1:0-3530 GCA_023250175.1 Candidatus Melainabacteria bacterium | reverse complement strand
CAAGATTTTTAACTTCAAACAAATTACCTTTTTCAGGATATTGAGGTGGTGCTACTAATATCTTTTTGCGATGATTACAGATGTTTCTAAATGCACGCAGAACATTATTTTCATCTCTTATAACAAGTGCTTTACCACCAGCAAAATTAACAGTGAAATAATCCCCGGGTTTACTTACATCTTTTGAATAGCCTACAGCTATCCAGTTTTGCCTTAACATTACACAGATTGCTTTCCAGATTTGTTTATCTGTATAAAATGCAGATGGAAGAGCTGTTCCTGATTGAAATTCTTTTAAATCAAAATTTAAATTTTTCTTAAACTTAATTACTTTTTTTTCTAGTTCATCAAGATTACCAACGTCAGGCTTTTTATGAAAAGAATATTTTTGCTGAATATTTACGACTGGTAACTCTATGCGACCAACAGCCATAAAATCCTCCTCTCAAATTAATAAATTTATATTATTGGGAATTCTTAGAGTATAAACGAATTTAAAGATCATAGCAATGGTGGACGCTAGAAGATTCGAACCTCTGACCACTTGTACGTCAAACAAGTGCTCTACCAACTGAGCTAAGCGTCCAAGTATGTTTCAATCAATGTAATTACTAATCACTGGTGTCGCATTTTGTCGTGTTAAAAGCATGACAAGGTGGAACTTACCTTAATAAATATAGCAAAGGATTTAAGAAAATCAATAAGAACTATATAAAGACTAGCTAAAAATGATTCTTTACCTGTAATAACGAAACCAATAAAGTCTTGAAAAATTAATTTTTTTTAATCTTGAAATCATAATTGTCTTTAATCTTCCTTAAGCTCCTTATCGTTTACTGAATAGATATTTTATCTAGTTAATTATTCAAGAGAAAGGGGAGAAAATGGTCGATTCTATAAATAATAAACTTAATAATGAAGTGAAAAGTTTTAATAATAAAACTGAAAACAATTTTAACAGTGCCGATTTAGAATTACAGAATCATATCCGAGGTATAGTAGACTCAGGAAATCAACCAAATACGAGACCTCAAATACGACCAGCTGTTGGGATTAATACCCCCAACATTATAAATCAATATAATGAATCTCAAGAAAGCTTACAACAACAAATTCAACAAACACAATCTAACATAACACTAGCAACACAGCCACTACTTGGAGACTTAGATTTTAACGGTTTTGTAGATCAGTTTGACCTCGATATTTTAGATAATGCACTGGAGCTTCCCAACTTTCCAAATCATCATAAATTAGATGATCAGCAAAAAACAGTTGCTGATATTAATCATGATGGCGAAGTTGATACTCAAGACTATATGTTGTTATCTCCAATGGTAAGGAAAAATTTATTGAAGAGCATAAAATTTGGAGCATCAATTCAAGAAGATATAAACAATGACGGAATAGTAAATTATCAAGATATGGAGGCATTTATAAAAGCTTATAAATATATTTCTGCGATACAGGCAGGAGCTTCAATTGACGGAAGCATTAGTGATAACCAACTAGAAAATATCTTAGAAGCCACGGATTTTAATAAAGATGGAATGGTTAATCTTAAAGATTTTGTACTTATGAAAGAAAAGTTTAATACTATGTATATATCACAGATCAAAGACTGTACAGAAAAAATTATACATGGAGATGACGTACAATCTTCTCAAGAATTATTATATAAACTTTTAAGTGATTTAACCTCTCTTGATAAAAGTGCCTTGAGAAAAATTGCTGTAAATCAAATTATAAATGAAAGAAAAAATATTGATGGCAATGCATTCTTTGATTATCAAGACATTATAAAAGCTTGGACTCAGCCAGAGATGGCTTTAGAATACAAAGAAAATCGTGAGGATGGATTCTATACACAGGTCATTGATAGCTTTCAAGGGGAACAACAGTTATCACAAAAATTAATAGGTGATTTAAATTTTGATGGGTCTATAGATAAATATGATTCACAGATTCTGTTCAACTCTAGGTATATAGATCCTAAGAACCCAATTTATAGAGATTTAAGTGACAAGCAAGAAGAAGTTGCGGATATAAATGGTGATGGGAAGGTTGAGGATGAAGACTGTTTTCTATTACAACAACTTGTAGCAAAAAATTCATTTGACAGTATAAAATCCGGATCATCAATTGAAGGAGATCTAAATAATGATGGAAAGATAAATTATAAAGATATGGAAGCCTATCTTGGTGCTGAAAATACAATTAAGTTAGTTGGGGGTGTATTAGATATGTTTGGAGTTAATGCAGACATTTCTGCTGAAACAATAGAAGCTACGGATCTAAACAAAGATGGTGTAGTTAATGGTAAAGATTTAGCTAAGCTAGAAAATATCTTTGACAAAATGTATATATCCAAGATTGATAAATTGATAAAAAATATTACTAATAATACTGACGTAAAAAATTCCCAAGAATCGTTATATAAACTTTTAAGTGATTTAACACTGCTAAGTAAAAATGATGAAAAAGCAAAAGCTGTTAATGAAATTATAAATAAAAAAATAGATTTAGATGGTAGTGGTGAAGTAGATGCTGCCGATGTTATATTGGCTTGGGAAACTCCAACACTAGTTACTGCCGAAGAAACATATAAAAATCTATAAGAAAAAGTTTAATATAAATGAGTAGCATTAGAAAATTAGATAATTTCAACTTTTATGAAATAATGTAATTTATCAGATGTAGCGTAGAATTATTACTTTATTGGAAAATATAGGTTATTTAGTCTTACTTTTCTTATGGTAATGGGGGCTTGGGTTCTATGAAGTTGTTTCTGTCGGTTGTTGTTCTGCCTTACCAGTAAAGCCGTCAGGAATAAGCTGATAACCACCACCATATACCGTCTTTATATATTTTTTGTTTCCAACTTCAATTCTAGTCCTTAGATGTCTTATATGAACTCTAATTGTATCGACATCATCATCTGGTGAATAACCCCAGACTTCCTCTAAAAGTTTACTAGTTCCAACTGTTTGACCATGGTGTTGTAGAAGGCAATGTAAAACCTCAAATTCAATAGGGGTTAATCTTACTATTTTATCAGTGATTTTTACTTCTCTGCTTTCAGGTATGAGTGTTACATCTCCTGCGTGTAATATTTCTGGTAAAGTTGTTGTCGTTGCTTTTCCTGTTCTTCTTAATAAGGCCCTTACTCTTACATATAATTCTGGAAGTTCAAATGGTTTAGTAAGATAATCGTCAGCACCAGCATTAAATCCAGATACTTTATCATCAGTTCTAGATAAAGCAGTTAACATTAAGATTGGAATATCTTTAATTCCTGGGTTTTGTCGGATTCTTTGACAGGCAGTAAAGCCATCAACTTCAGGCATCATCAAATCCAAGATTATTAAATCTGGGATTTCTTGCTGTGCTAGAGCTATTCCTGTTACAGCCTCATTTGCTGTTAAGATTTGATGTCCTTGGATTTCAAGATTTACTTTTACAAGTTCTACGATTGATTTATCATCATCAATAATTAATATTTTGCTCAACTTAAGTGTCCCCCACCTTTT
>JAHFBD010000002.1 GCA_023250175.1 Candidatus Melainabacteria bacterium | reverse complement strand
CATTTTGTTTGGCTAATAAGTCATTTGTTTTACTCGTTGCCACAAAATCTTTTTGTGGCATTTGACATAAAAATTTGGCTGCATTTATAGTTTGTTCTCTAGCCACTTTATTTGCATTATTATGCTCTATGTTGTTTTTTGCAGCACAGTTGCAGGCATATGCATAATTAGAATGTAATATGAAAGCCATTGTAAGTATAAAAGTATAAAATTTGTTCATTGTGGGTTAATTATCTCCAAGTAGAAAAAATACGTTACTCTTTAACTATAATAAGCTTTTTGTGTGATTTATTCACCAAAAAGCGCCATGTAAAGGAAGAGCGAGTTGAGCATTAGTGCGAAACGAGCGGTAAGAAATATAAACTCTTAACTATATAAACAGTTAGTAGTTAAGAAAAAATAAAGAGCATGATTAAATGCTCTTTATTTCATAGAAACTTAGCCTGCTATGTGTTATTTAGCACAGTTACAAGGACTACAATTACAGGGACTACAAGCACAACCTTTATAGTGTGTGGCCAAAGTTACTGCACCTGTAAACATAAACAATGCTATTGCTATTGGTAATATATATTTTTTCATTTTATCTCCTCCTGTTTATATTATACCCTAACCCATCCCATGGGGGTTTATATACAACATTAAATAAAAATGATTAAGTCATGGTTAACTTTATTGGTTATCTAGTTAGTTTATGGGATTTATTAACTCGTTCTGGATTACATTTGCTGATGTTAGTTGATAATTTTTTTACAATTGAAGGAGTTTCTTCAACTGATTGAAAATCTTCTGGTAAATCAACCATATCATAAAGAGTTTTTAAAAGGTCCAGATCACTAATGATTCCGACAAGTTTTCTATCACCATCTACAACTGGTAAACACCCGAACTTGTTTATAATCATAATTTCAATTGCTCCTTTAAGAGGAGTTTCTTGCCCTACAGACTTAATATTAGTCAGCATTGCATCTTTTACCAATTCTGATTGAGTGTTATTTGTAAGTGCATTTATAATTTCTCTTAAAGTAATTAACCCAACAAGCTTGCCATTAGAATCTACAACAGTTAAATTTCTAATTCTTTCTTGTTTCATAAATTGTGAAGCTTCTAGAAGAGTGTCATCTTCATAAAGAATATATGGTTCACGATTCATTACATCTTTTATGCGCATATTTTATCCTTTCACAATACCAATAGTTTACTTACTCATTTATACCCAGATGAATAAATGGTAATTTAATAGTTTTTAATTCTTAAGCCTATGTAGGGATAGCTCTGATTTTAAAGGAAATAATGGCTTAAATATCCTTCAAATCTTACAGTTTATTTTGTGATAGACTACTAGGACATGAATACAATAAGACCAACTACCAGCCTATCGTGTACTGACAACATCTACTTGTCTATAACGGGCTCAGAACATCATGAACATGATGGAAAATGTGCAGAACCAGCTTGTAATTATGATGCCCCGCATAACCATACTAGTGAGTTTGGTTGTATTGCTTGTATTAGAAGTTATCTTGAAAGAATATTCCCTTTAGAGAAAACTATTAAAGATTTAAATATAAACAATACCTCAAAACAGTTTTTATCAATGGTCAGTAATTTAACTCCGGCTTTAGCTATGTCAGAAATTACAAATAAATTACACATAGATTCATTAATTGCTTCTCCACTAGCAATTGGTGCAATGCATTTAACAAATAGAGGAAAAGATAAGCTATCTAAACTATTTCTTACCTCACTTAGTTCAATTGGTGTAATATGTGCTCAAAAGTTTCTTAGTTTGCCACGCATACTTATAAGACCATTTATGTCACTTGCTGTTTTTTTTATTGAAAGAAATAATAAGGAAATGGAAAAACATGTTCATAGTAATGAATGTGACCATGAGCATCTTGAACATCAACATCATAATGAACATAGTTCTAATCCTTCTTCTTTTTTCTCAAAAAATGACCTGGTCAAACTATTAAAATTACAAGTTCAGATAAACACTATCCCTGGAATAATCAATTTGCTTGTCAATAAATTAAAAGAGAGAAATGATGAGGCCAATACAATTACAAGTCAAATTCTTGGCAAGATAGGTATTTTTGCTACCCGTGTAATAGGTTTAAGTACAGGTTTTATTGGGCTTGGGCATATAGTTGATAATGTTCTTTTAAGATTTAATATGGTAACCAATGAAGAAGCTATTGCTATGAGAGCAGAGGCTGCAGTATGTGCTTGTTGTGGTGCACCTGTTTGTGTTGCTGAAGCCGCTAGTGAAGTAGGAGCTATGTCAGCAATAGGGTAGGATAAATCAGATTTAGACACGATTCAGAAAGAATTAAATTGTAATAGTCATTATGAATGAAGGATATAACTTAGTTTTATCAGGCGGAGGAGTTAGATCTTATGCACATATTGGGGTGTATAAATATTGCTATGAGAATAGTATTGTCTTTAATGAAATTGTTAGTGTTTCTGGTGGCTCATTAATTGCACCTTTTATTTACTTAAGAAAAGAGCCTGATAAAGTAATTGCTCTTTTTAAGAAAGCAAATATACAGAGGCTTTTATTTCCATTCTGGTTTATGCCAGATAAGTTTGAGTGTTTATTAATACAGCCAAGCACACTAAAAATCGGGAAATGGCTTGAAGAACAGTTTACACGAGATGAGCTTAATCTAATTAACTCATCAAACAAATTACATATTATGGCAACAAAGAGTCCTGCTTGTGGAATTAAAGCAATGTATACAAATATGCTAGAAATTACAGACCTGAAAAATGCAGTTAGCGCATCATGTGCAATTAGTGGGATCTTTAAAGAACATAAAGTTGGGAAATGTAGTTATATTGATGGTGGGCATTGGGATAATTGCCCAGTATTTTTTGATTTTAAAGACAACTGTAAGCCACTAATTGTTTCAAATCTTGGTTATACAGGGCTTACAGAAAAGTCTGGCGGCAGGATTTCACAAATTGTTAGAGGGCTTGAAATCTCATCATTTGCAAGAGTACAAGAAGATACTGAGAGATGGCTTTTTGAAAAAGATTGTAAAAAGCGTGGGGATTTATTTGTAATTAATTCACCTGTATGGAATATAAAATCGTTAGATTTTAATTTGAAGGATTTCCAAGTTACTGAAATGATTGAAGCAGGTTACAATGCAGCCAAAGAAACCTTCAAAAGCAGACTTACATTAGAACAAGTCTCTATCCAAGCAGTTCTTTAATAGATTTAAGAATATCTTCTCTACCTGTAATTTCAGAGGATCTACAATTTTCTTTACCAGAAAGAGCTTCTCTTACATACTCTAGAAACTCACCGCTACCATAAGGGCTATTTACCTGAGCATATGCAAATAGATTAACTTTCGGAAGAAGTTTATTTTGAACTATATCAAGAGAGCGTGGTGTATCATCTCCCCAATTATCACCATCTGAAAAATGAAAGGCATAAACGTTCCACTCTTCTGTTGGATATCTTTTAGTAATTATTTGATCACAAAGTTCATACGCTGCAGAAATTTTAGTTCCTCCGCTTTCACGAGTATGATAGTAAGTATGTTCATCGACTTCTGTCGCTGCTGCATCATGAATAATATATGCTGACTCTACCCCTTTATAATATTTTTTAATCCAGGTATCTATCCAGAATGACTCTATTCTTACTATTTCTTTTTGTTCATCTGTCATTGATCCAGATACATCCATCATATGAATTATTGCGGCTTGTGAAACCGGCAGTTCTATAGGAGAAATATCTTTAGTCCATAAATCTTCTCTTTGTCTTACAGGGGGATTTGTTATTGGATTATAACTACCAGGATCTATTGTAGATAAGTGTCGTTTTAAACTTTCTAAGAAAGTTTGTTTTCTAAGTACCCGAACGTTTTTTTTACTGTGCCTTGGTTTAACCTTATTTCCTTCAGTAACTATATTCTTTTTCCCTTTAGGTTCTAATCTTGGTAACTGGAGTTCTTCCCCAATTAAGTTTGCCATTTCCTCTATTGATATTTCTGTTTCAAGAACATGTCCTCCTGGCTGGTCACCACCGCTACCTTTTTCTCCATTGCCTTGCTGTGGTTGATTTAATGGTTGACCTACATCACCGTCACCTTGTCCTACACCACCAGAACCATTTTGACCATGTGTAAATCTGGGTAGATCAATTCGTGGGAGCGGAATACTAACAAGATCTTTCCCCTTTTTACCAATCATCTCTCCACGTGTAATATATTTACCCAAATTACTTTTAATCTTGCCACGAACAAGCTTTTTAAATCGCTCTAAATCTCCTCCAATTCGTTGTGCCATAATATCCTCAAATAAAAAGGTCAAATTTATAATTTCTAAAGTGGAAAAATTATAGCATAAAGCATAAGAGCACCTTGCAAGGTGCTCTTATGCTTTAGTTTTACTACCTAATTGCTTAATTAGTCTAGATTTATCCAGACACTTTTAACTTGTGTATAAAGTTCAAGTGCATGGATTCCACCCTCACGGCCATAACCACTTTGTTTATAGCCACCAAATGGAGTACATGGATCGAAAACATTGTAGCAATTTACCCATACTGTACCTGCTTTTAATGAGCGGGCAACTCTATGAGCTTTTTTTACATCACTTGTCCAGACTCCTGCAGCAAGTCCGTAAGTAGTTTCATTTCCTTGGAATACTGCATCATCTACATCTTTAAATGGAATTGCACTTACAACGGGTCCAAAAATTTCTTCTTGTGCAACTCTCATTTTATTGTTAACATCTGCAAAAACTGTAGGCTGGACAAAGTAACCTTTTTGGAGATCACTTTCTTTTGCTCTGTCGCCACCACACATTGCTTTTGCTCCTTCTTTCTTGCCAATTTCTAAGTAACTAGTTACTCTCTTCAATTGATCGTCACTTACAAGTGGCCCCATTTGAGTCTCTGGATTTAATCCATGTCCAAGCTTTATACTCTTTACCTTATCTGAAAGCTTGCCAACAAAATCCTCATAAATACTCTTTTCTACAAAGAGCCTTGTCCCAGCACAACAAACTTGTCCTTGGTTAAAGAACACACTTCCAATGCATCCTTTAAGAGCAGTCTCAAGGTCTCCATCCTTAAAAATCACATTTGGTGATTTACCGCCAAGCTCAAGAGAAACTCTCTTTAGGTTTCCTGCTGAGGCTTTAATGATTTCACGGCCTGTTGTGTATTCTCCAGTAAATGCAACTTTATCCACATCCATATGACCAGATAATGCTGCACCTGCTGTAGGTCCAAATCCAGGACATACATTTACTACCCCAGCTGGAATACCTGCTTCCATAATAAGTTCAGCAAGTCTTAGCGCTGTAAGTGGTGTTTGTTCTGCTGGTTTTAAAACCACACAGTTTCCACATGCAAGTGCTGCTGCAATCTTCCATGCTGCCATCAATAATGGGAAGTTCCATGGAATGATTTGTCCTACTACTCCTACTGGTTCACGTAAGGTATATGTCAAAAAATTACCAGCAGATACTGGAAGTGTTTCACCATGAATCTTTGTAGCCCAGCCTGCATAATATCTAAAGTGTTCAATTGTAGCTGGTACATCTACATTCATTGATTCTCTAATTGGTTTTCCATTATCTAAAGTTTCAAGCTGAGCAAACTCTTCTGCATTCTTTTCAATTAAATCAGCTAGCTTTAATAAAAGTTGCTGTCTTTGATAATGTGAAAATTTTCTCCATGGTCCTTCAAAAGCTGCCCTTGCTGCTTTCACTGCTCTATCAATATCTTCTTTATCTGCTTCATATACTTTGACAATCACTTCACCTGTTGCAGGATTTACAGTTTCAAAGGTTTTTCCGGAAGCACTTGCCACCCATTCACCATTAATTAACATTTTCTTAGGTGCACCGCTCAAGAACTTTACTACAGAGCCATGTAGCTGTTGTTGTGTTGTAGCCATAGATTTCTCCTTGTCTTTATTGTCCATATCCCCAGAGTGTTTTTTGCTCATTAATAATTATTATATTCTTTAGAACACGTAACTCATATTTAACATGAATTGTTTCATGCTAAATATTAACTAATAGATTTCAAAAATCTGCTGTTTTCTGACTAATTCAGCTATGTAAATAAAACTTTTACTTTAACGTAGTTGTTACTTGACTAAGTAACCAATTAATTATCTCAAGTTGTCCATATAGCTCCAGCGGTGCATTCTGACGTAACCCCATTCCTAAAGAATTGTCTTCATTGATTAGAAGTTCTGTATATGAATTAGAATCAGGCCTTTCATTTGTTAGGTTTGTTATTAGTCCATCTTCACCAAAGATAGCCCATGTTCGAAAGTTTCTATTTAAAGCAGCTATACCTTCTTGATGCTCCCACAAGTTTGGTGCAGACCAAAGCCTAATAACATTTTTGTCTGTGGTTGACAAATCATCACCATTTAGAATTTTAGCTTTTTGCACGTTAGCCATTTCTAGTAGTCTTGATTCAGGACTAAGACTATAATCAGCAGAACTATTACTATCTACGTTACTTGTAAATCTTATTGGGACTCTTCCATTAACTGGGTTTCCTAACAAAACTCTTTCTTCTAATTTTTGACTTCCAAATAAAGCATTAAACCTACCACTACTCCCAATAGGAGTTACTACTTTTTGACCTATAGAAATTGTTGACATAATTATCCTCCAATATATTTTCCTTAAAATTTTCTTAAAAACTTGCTTACAGTTTTAACACAATCAGGTCTCTTAATCTAGTCTTTTCGGATTAATTAACTGATTTCCTTCTCTCAATCAACCCTTTTAGAGCATTGATTTGTTCTGAGAGATGTTTATCATTTATTAGCTTCTTCTTTACCTGCTGGTATGCATAAATTGCTGAGCTATGTGTACGATTTGATAAAAGCTCTCCAATCCGTGGAAAACTAAGATTATAAGAATCATGTAGTAAAAAAATGGCTATATGTCGTGGGACTGTTAAATCAGAAGAACGTTTTTGACTAATTAAATCATCATAAGAAACATTATAGTAAGCAGCAACTGTTTTAAGTATTGCTTCGGGAGCTAGTTTTGTTTGAAGTAAATTGTTACCTGATAAAACCCTTTGTACATTTTGCAAGCTTAGCTCTTCTTGTGTAAATGCTAAGTATGCATGAACTCTTTTCAGTGCACCTTCAAGTTCTCTTATATTATTTGCAAAAACAGTTGCAATATATTCAGCAACACTTATTTCTAAATCAATACTTAACCGTTCTGCTTTAAGCATTAAAATAGCAATTCTTGTCTCAAGGTCAGGAACCTGAATATCTGCAATTAAGCCCCCTTCAAACCGACTTCTTAATCTATCTGCAATAAGTGTTAATGAACTTGGTGGACGATCAGCTGTTAAAATAACTTGCTTTCCATTATCTCTCAATGTATTAAATGTATGAAATAACTCTTCTTGAGTAGCTTCTTTACCAGCTAGAAACTGAATATCATCTATCATTAACAAATCCACTTGTCTGTATTTTTCTCTAAATCTAGGCATTGAGTCTGTACGGATAGACTGTATAAGCTCATTGGTAAATGACTCACTAGATAAATACTTTATGTTTTCTTTTCTTTGTTCAATTGCATAACTTGCAATTGCATTGACAAGGTGAGTCTTTCCAAGACCCACACCACCATAAATAAAAAGTGGATTATATTGTTCTATCTGTGCCTCTGCTACTGCAAGTGCTGCTGCATGGCAAAACTGATTGCTTGGGCCTACTACAAAACTTTCAAATGTATAAGATGGATTTAAGTTGGATTTACATTTAAAAGTATGATCAAGATATACCCCAGTTTGAGAAGGGTAAGAGGAAGTAAGAGGCAAAACTGTGTTTTGATTCTCTCTAAGGGTAGCTAAAGAAGGTACAAATTCACCGATGTCAAGATTACTTTTCACAACAATCTCTAAAGTGATTTTTTTTCGTAAAACCTTTTCAAGCACAGATGCAATTTTGACATTATACGATTGCTGTAAAAAGTTTTTATTAAACTCATTCTTAACTGCAAGTAATACTTTCCCATCATCTCTTATTTCAATAAGTTTCGATGGCTTCACCCAGGTCTGAAAGCTTGGGCCTTTCATTTCTTTAGATAAAAGGCCTTGTACTTCGTGCCAAATTTTTTCAAGCATATTATTCATTTTGGTAGTTATTCTTTTTTCTTCTTCAGAAAGAAAGAATTTAAATTGGACTAAAAAGCTTAACATAAGAAAAATTGAAAAAATCAGAATTTAGAATTAAGAATTGTTGAACAAAATTCTGTATTTGAAAATTCCAAATTTAAGTTACTTGAATTAGTAAAAAAAGATATATTGTGTAAAACAAAAATCGTTACTGCCTAGCTATAATATATAAGACTATAAATAAGCTTTTTGTGTGATTTATTCACCAAAAAGTGTCATGTAAGATAAAAGCGAGTTGAGCATTAGTGCAAAACGAGCGGTAGGTAAAAACCAAAAATCTTTAACGCTTCTTCTATAAGTTATGCTATAAATATTGAAGTGATTTTTAATCTGTTTTTATTGTTTTAATAGTGAGGAAGTAAATTTATGAAAAGAACATTAGGTGGAAGTAGAAGAAAAAAGATTAAAACAAGTGGTTTTAGAGCCCGAATTAAAACCAAGGCTGGTAGAGAAGTCTTAAAGAGACGAAGAAAAAAAGGCCGTAAAAAATTAGCTCCCAGTTGGTAGTTAAGCTCTTATGTTACAAAAATCGGAGAGGTTAAAAGAGAGATATCTTTTTACTATTGCATTTAAAAAGAAACAAAGAATAAATTCAAGATTACTGACACTGTATTATCTCTACAAAAGAACGGATATTAACACATTGCCAAAGGTGGCTTTTGTAGTAGGAGTTAGTATTAATAAAAAAGCAAATAAACGAAACCTTATAAAAAGAAGGATGCGAGCAGGATATCAATTAATTAAAAAAAAGTTTATAAATGCTGAAAATTCCAGATTTAATGCTATTTCTAGTTTAATCTGGGTGGCAAATTCACCTATACTAGGTGCAACATTTAGCCAGATAAAAACTACACAAGATGAGTTATTGACAAGATTAGTTAAAGGATAAAAATAATTTAGTATATGTTGACACAAATTTTATTTTTCCTTATTTTTCTATGGCATAAAACCAGAAAGTTAAGATCTTATCTCTTCCCTTTTTCAAAATGCAGATTCTACCCAAGTTGTTCAGATTATTGTATTCATGCAATTAAAAAGTTTGGTTTATATGAAGGTGGAGTTTTAACATTAAAGAGACTAATTCGTTGTCACCCATTGTGCGAGGGTGGAGTTGATGAAATACATTAAACAAGCCTATAGTCTATAATGTTACGGTACTAATATGGATTTTGGATTAATTACATATCATCTTATTCTTCCAATGCTTAGCTTTTTTAAGCAGTGTCTTGGGAATTATGGCTGGGCAATTATGGCTGTAACAATTATTGTAAAAGCTGTTCTTTATCCTTTGACCAGGCAACAAACTGAATCAATGCAAAAAATGCAGGCACTGCAGCCCAAGATTAAAATTCTTCAGGATCGTTTTAATCAGCAAAAAGAAAAACATAAAGATAAACCTGCAAAATTAAAAGAAGCACAGGAAGAATTCCAAAAGGATATGATGGAGTTTTACCAAAGAAATAAAGTAAACCCCCTTGGTGGCTGTATTCCAATGCTTATACAACTACCCATTTTAATTGCATTATTTTGGGCATTTAATGGTTCACCTTTTAAGCCAATAGCAATCACTGTACCAGTGGAGATTTTAAATAAAGATAATGCATTAAACAAACAAGTTAAAGGTTCTTCAAATCCTATAATTTTTGTAGGTGAAAAAGGTCAAAAAGGAAGGCTTGTTTTAAATCCTGGAGAAGTAAAAGTATCAGCCAATGAAACAATAAACTATATGGTTTTTCAGTTAGAAGGAAACACAAATGATATCTCAAAAGATGTTAAATGGGAATTATCTGATAAGCCTTACTATACACCTGGATACATGGGAAAAGATTTAGATTCTGTTGCTGCACTCACAATTAAATCAGATAACAGCATTGACTTAGAAACAAAAAAAGAAGGGCGTGTATATTTAAATGCGATTTTGCCGGCAAGTTCTGAAAAAGATAAGTTTTTATTTATTAGTGGATTAGGAAAAACTGGTGCAGTTGATCCTGTAAGTGGAAAAATGAATATTGATGTAATAATCTTAGTTGTTTTATTCTCAATGACTATCTGGCTTTCAGGAAAAGTTACCAGCAAATCAGCTCCTCCTCCAAGCGATCCTAAGCAAGCTGAAATGCAAAAAATGATGCAACAAATGATGCCACCAATGGTAACTATTATGACCTTGTTTTTCCCAGTCCCTGCCGGGGTTTTGCTATATTTTGTTGTAAGCGGACTAATTCAAGCTCTTCAAACCTGGCTAATTATGCGAAAGCCAATAGCCATAGAAACATTACAAACAACAAACCAAATTGTAGAAGGTGAAAAAGTTAGAACAAGAGTTTAGTTATTATTTCTTTCTAACAGCATTGTTTACATAATCAATTTCTTGCCAGATGGATTTCATGGAAAACTGTCTCTCAATTACAAGGATTATGCTTGCAATCGGAAGAATTAAAACTCCAACAATAACACTAACTAAGATAAGAGTACTCATATCCTGAGGAACAAGCTTATCTAGTGGCATAAATAATGTAGTAAATGCAAAACAGCTAATAGCTACATAAAACATAGTAAGTGCTGTTTCTAAAAGTTTTATTCTTGGTCCTATTTTACCCAGTTGAAAAAGTATTTGATTTAATTCAGATTCATTTGTTTCACTTTTTGCTCTTTCACAAAAACTTCTACAGATATCTACAACTCTTATTAATCTATTAGATGTAGAAATTATAAGACTTCCACAGGCAGAAATTAGTATTGCCATGGTGACTATAGAGGTAAATAATGGTGCATCAAGATCGTTCATAGTAAATTTATTTTAGCAGCAAAGAAAATCTTGCTTCAAAAATTAAAGATTTATTTAACTGTTCAAAAAGAAACTCTATTAGTTTTCTGTATTTAATGTATATCCAACACCTCTAATGGTTTGGAATAATCTTGGCTTTCGTGGATTATCTTCGAATTTTTTTCTTAGATACCCGATATGAATATCTACGGTTCTAGTCTGTCCGCATTGGGCCCATCCCCAGACATTTGTTAAAAGCTCATTCCTTGAAAAAACTTTATTTGGAGATTGCGCAAGTGCATATAATAATTGGAATTCTTTATGAGTTAATTCCTTTATCATGCCTTTATGCTTTACTTTTCTTCTCTCAAGATCAATTTCTAAGTCTTCAATTGTAATTTTTTTATTTGGCTCATTATAGTTTTTCTTTAGATGTACTTCTATACGTGTTAATAGTTCTTTTAAAGGCAATGGCTTTCTAATATAATCCTGAGCTCCAAGCTCAAGTCCAATAACAGCATCTATTTCTGAAGTTTTATTTGTTAAGAATATAATTGGGCTATTAAAACCTTCTGAACGCAACGACTTACAAATTGAAAAGCCATCTAAATCTGGCAATGTTACTTCAAGAACCATAAGATCAGGCTTTTCTCTTAATGCAAGCTCTAACCCTTCCTTGCCATTTCTGGAAGTGATGGGTATATACCCAGCTCGAGAGAGTACACCTTGCAACTGTGCAACTGTGCTCTCGTCATCATCAACGATAAGTACCTTTTTACTCATAACCATTTTACTTAGTTTTTATTGTACTACACTTCTATAATTGTGCAAGCATATGTACACAATGAAACACAAAGCTTTATAAATTGTCTTTATTTAGCTATTAAAAAATAATATTTTTTACTTTTTCACTCTTTTCATATTAAGCAATATGAAGTGTGTAAGTTTTTTGTATGAGGTTTTTCTTATCTTATTTCTTTCTTCCTGTAATAATTGGCTCTGCAACATTAGCAGGGACTTCTTCATAACAAGCAGGTTCCATAGTAAATGTACCTTGTCCTTTTGTCCTGTTTCTAATATCGGTTGCATACCCAAACATTTCTGAAAGTGGTACCTTACCATGGACTTTAGAAAGTCCGTGTTCAGTGACCATACCTTCTATACGTCCTCTTCTACTAGATATATCTCCTATGACATCTCCCATAAATGCTTCAGGAACTTCAACTTCTAAATTCATAATTGGTTCTAGTAAAATTGGCTTTGCTTTCATAAAACCTTCTTTTAAAGCCATTGACCCTGCAATCTGGAATGCCATGTCTGATGAGTCAACTTCATGGAAGCTACCATCATGCAATGTAATTCTAAGATCAATAATAGGATATCCTGCTAAAACCCCGCCAGTCATTGCTTCTTTAATACCTTTTTCAATTGCTGGTATGTATTCTTTTGGAACAATACCACCAACAATTTTATTTACAAACTCAAACCCTGTTGCTGGTGGGAGAGGTTCAATATCAATAACACAATGTCCATACTGACCACGTCCACCCGACTGTCTAATGTATTTTCCTTCTTGAGTTACTTTTCCTTTAACTGTTTCACGATAGGCAACCTGTGGTCTACCAACATTTGCTTCTACCTTAAATTCTCTAAGCAATCTATCCACAAGAATTTCAAGATGTAACTCTCCCATACCAGAGATAATGGTTTGACCAGTTTCATGATCAACTCTGATTTTAAATGTAGGATCTTCTTCTGCCAGTTTTTGAAGTGAAAGTCCAATCTTTTCTTGATCCGCTTTTGTCTTTGGTTCAATTGCCACTGATATAACTGGATCTGGGAAATGCATTGATTCAAGAATAATTGGCTTATCTTCGTCACACAATGTATCTCCTGTCCCTGTGTCTTTTAAACCAACCACAGCACAAATATCACCAGCATAAACCTCATCTATTTCTGTTCTTTCATCTGCTTGAAGTTTTACAAGACGACTTATTCTTTCTTTTCTATCTTTTGTTGCATTGTAGACATAGCTTCCGGCTTTTAAACATCCACTATACACTCTTAAGAATGTAAGACGTCCGACAAATGGATCAGTCATAATTTTAAATGCCAAAGCACTGAATGGTTCACTATCATCTGCTTTTCTTTCCGTAGCTTCTCCATTTCTAAGCCACCCTTTAATTGCCTCAACTTCATCTGGAGCAGGTAAATAATCTACAACCGCATCAAGTAATAATTGAACCCCTTTATTTTTAAAGGCTGATCCACAAGTAAATGGAACAATTTTTAGTTTGCATGTAGCATCATGAAGTCCTTTTTTTAGTTCAGGAATCGTTACTTCTTTTCCTTCAAGATATTTAGCCATTAATGCATCATCAGTTTCTACAATAGCTTCAACAAGCTTTTCTCTATATTCTTTAGCTTTATCTAACATATCAGCAGGAACATCAACTACCTGAATTCTTTGTCCTTTTGGATCATCTTCAGCATACATATATGCTTTCATTTCAATTAAATCTATTAAACCTCTTAAGTTCTCTTCGATTCCAATAGGTAACTGTATAGGATGAGCATTAACTCTTAAGTCATTTTGAATTTGTCCTAAAACTTTGTAAAAATCAGCTCCTACCCTATCAAGTTTATTTACAAAAATAATGCGTGGGACTTTGTATCTGTCAGCTTGCCTCCAGACCGTTTTAGTTTGAGGTTGAACTCCTCCTACACCACACAGAACAATAACAACACCATCCAACACTCTCATGGATCGCTCAACTTCTACAGTAAAATCTACGTGCCCAGGAGTATCGATTAAATTAATATATTTATCTTTCCACTTAGTTGAAATAGCAGCAGCAGTAATAGTTATCCCACGCTCTTTTTCCTGTTCCATAAAATCTGTAATAGTTGTTCCATCATGAACCTCTCCCATTTTATGAATAAGTCCTGAGTAAAAAAGAACTCTTTCAGTTGCAGTTGTTTTTCCTGCGTCAATATGAGCAGCAATTCCCATATTTCTAAATTCAGATAGTGGTATAGTACGTGGCATGTTTATCTCCTTGGTTTCACAAATATGTAACTTATATAGAATAAGGCATTAAATGACATTTTTGCAAGGCCCTACATACTGGCGAATAGCGTATAGCGTATAGGAAGAACTAAAGAACATATATAATATAATCAACTATTTTCTACTGAATGCTATACGCTAGCTTTACAAACACGGAACATTTTATCTAATTGCCATTACTGATTATCTAGAAATAGCATGTTAGACCACTTTTTAAAACTAATATTTGAGTATAGTATATGCATAGGTCCTACCTTTATTTTGGCTGTTCTTATATCAGCTATTCTATCTGAGATTATACCTAAACACTTCTTTGAGAAAATTTTAGGAAAAAGCAGTTTTATCTCTATCCTTACCTCAAGTATTGCAGGAGCTTTAATACCATTATGTGCTTGTGGAATGATTCCACTTGCTACTAGACTTCAAAAGAATGGTGCATCTTGGTTAATTGTAATTTCTTTTTTAACAGCAGGAAATGCTTGCAGTATTACGGCTATCCTTTTAACACTTGTACTCGGGTTAAAAATTACTCTTTTAAGATTAGTGTTTAGTATTCTTTTAGGAATTATAACTGCATATTTGTTTGTACTTTTAAATATAAAAACACTAAAATCCATTCAAATAAAAAACAATGAGCACAAACATGATGAAGACAGTTATAAGCAAACGCTTATAAAAAGAATTTTCTTTGAGTTTGTTAGTTTAATAACATCATATGGAATATGGATTATAGTTGCAATAATCTTTGCAACTATAATATCTTTATTTATAAGTGAAAAATTTGTACTTGATCTGGCAGGCATTAAAAATATCTTTAGTCCTATTTTATTTTCTATAATTGGTTTTCCGTTTTACTTTTGCGCTGGCTCTGAAATCCCAATTAGTCAGGCACTCTTAGAAAAAGGAGCCAGCACAGGTAGTGTTTTAGCTTTTATGGCATCTTCTGGTGGAGTTAATATAACGAGCTTTCTTATTTATCAAAAGTGGCTTGGCAGACAATGTGCAATTATTTATTTAATAATATCTGCTTTAGTATGTAGTGGAATGGGGATTTTAGTAAATTTGATTTTTGGTTAAGCTCTGATTTGCCCCTCACCCATTATCAAATATTTATACGTTACTAACTGTTCCAGAGCTATTGGTCCTCTGGCATGTAGTTTTTGTGTAGATATTCCTATTTCAGCCCCAAATCCAAATTCTTCCCCATCAGTAAATCTAGTGCTGGCATTTACATAAACACATGCAGCATCTATTTCTTCCTGAAAGGTTTTCGCATTGTTTTTATTCTGGGTAATTATAGACTCTGAATGTTTAGTCCCATACTTGTTTATATGAGAAATAGCTTCTTGTAATGAAGAAACTATTTTTATAGAGACTTTTAAACCAAGATATTCCTTATGCCAGTCTTCTTCCTGGGCAGGTTTTATGTCACTTATTATTTTTCTTGTTTCATTACAGCCTATTATTTCAACATTTTTTTCTTTTAAAGCATTGTTTAATTTGGGAAGGATATTATTTGCAATATTTTTATGAATCAATATAGCTTCAATTGCATTACAAACGCCCGGTCTTTGGGTTTTTGCATTTATAGCAATATTTAATGCTATATCTTCATTAGCTGTTTCATCAATAAATAAATGACATGTTCCACCACCTGCTCCAATTACCGGTATTTTTGAGTATTGCAAAACAAAGTTTTTTAAGTCTTCCCCGCCTCGTGGAATTATAAGATCAACATAATTAACTGCTTCTAAAACTTTAATTGCTTCAATCCTGTCTTTGCTAGATATAAACTGAATAACATTAGGATTTATATTTGTTCTACTTAGTGCATTATGAATTAAATCTACAATTGTTTTATTTGTATTCAATGCATGCTGACTACCACGTAAAACAAGTGCATTGCCAGATTTTAATGCTAAGGAAACCGCATCAGTAGTAACATTTGGTCTTGCTTCATAAATTACACAAATAACTCCTAAAGGCACTGTAATTTTTTTAATTTCCATACCATTCAAGTGTTTCCACGACGCCATCGTTTTTCTACAGGGATCATTTTGAGCAATGACCTTTTTTATACTTTGAGTCATCCCAATAAGTCTTTTTTCATTTATTAGAAGTCTATCTAAAAGAGCATCAGAGAGATTGTTTTTCTTACCAAGTTCAATATCTTCTTTATTGCTGGATAATATATTGTTTTTTGATTCATATAATATTTGGCTAATTAAGTCTAATGCTTTATTTTTTTCTTCTGTAGATATTTTGGCTAATTCTAGAGAGGCTTCTTTAGCTAATTTTAATTGATTAATAGTAGGATCCAAACCTTGATTCATGTTAAACATTATAGCGGGTCAGTTTCTATTTAGATTTGTCTTCTTCAATATCTGAATTATTTATTTCTGAAAGTATTGGCAAAATCCTTTGTGCAACTTCTTGTATTCTTTCAATGGTTTTTGTAACTAACAATTCTACGCTGACTTCATTCATGACTATCCTCTAAACATAAGACATAAATACTATCTCTATCTTGAGTTTATACACATGAGATGCTAAAAAAGCAAGGCCTCATATTAAATTTATTTTGATTAGTTAAAAACTGTTTAAGGAATTTGTTTATGTGTCTTAATAGAGCCACATTTATTAGAAATAGAAAATTGTCTATGGATTAGAACCGCCGGTACCAATATCAAAATCTGACAGTCTTGGGTTTTTAGGAGCAGAAGGCGGTTGAGCTTTAGAAGGAGGGCTTAGATTCGGTACAAATGTATCTGTTTTTAACTCTTCATTATTTTCCTGAGGTAATAATGGCAATGTTCTTTTTGCTACTTTTTCTATTGTTTCTACTGTTTGTTTAAATAACTTGGATATGCTTACATCCGCCATTCTTTTTATGTATCCTTTTTAATATTTATGCCCAATACAAGCTTACACATATCCTTTAAATAAAAGCAAGATGAAATTATTAATTTTCGTTTAAGGCTTTATTAAAAGTAATAAAGATTTATCTGTTTCCGTTAATTTGAACTAATGCATCTTGCGCTTCTCTTCTAAGATCTTCTCTGTTTCTATTATTATTTATAATTCCCTGCAAAGCAGGAATTGCTGCTCGTGCCTGTGGACCTATTCTGCTTAATGCCTGTATAGCACAAATCCTTGCATCTCCATTTCTATCATTTGAAGCCATGTTAATAAGTTCAGTTATTATCCTATTTAGTTTTTCTTCACCTACATTTACCCCACCCCGTCCTAGAATGTTGCCTAAAGCTTGAGCTGCATTTCCTCTGACTACAAAGTTTTCATTTCTTAGTGCTTCTAATAAACCATCAACGGCTCCCCCTCCAATTCCACTAAGGATACTTACAAGAGGTAAGGATGACATGTTACCAAATTGCCCTATTAATTGAGGTACAGCAGGTTGTCCTATATTTACTAAGGCATTAGCTGCAGCAGCTTGTACATTTCTGTCTGGGTTGCTTAAAGCGCCAATCAATCCTGTAATTGCCTGATTTTTAACAGCTTGAGATGAACCTGGTGCCAACTTGCCTAATGTTTCCACTACAAATCTCCCTGGTATATTAGCATCACTAAGAAGAGGAATTAATGCAGTAACTGCTTGGTCTCTAATGGGCTGAGATAGGCTTTGTGTTGTATTATTGCCTAATGCACGTACCGCAGATATTCTAACAAAATTGTCTCTATCACGAAGAAGAGAGATTAAAGTAGGAACAACAGCGTGAGGTATACCTTGTCTTATATTACTTAATCCCATTGCTGCTTCTCCTCTAACAAAGGTGGATTCATCACTAAGAAGAGAGGTTAATGTTCTAATTAATTCCGGTGAGTTTTGTCCCAATTTAGCTAAGGCAGCAGCAGCACTTGCTCTAACAGATGTATCACTATCACGAAGAAGGGGACTTAATGCAGAAACAGCTTGATTTCTGAGAGCTGTAGGTAAGTTTGGTCCTAGCTCACCAAGTACAGCTGCTGCACGTCCTCTAGAAAAAGGATGCTCATCACTAAGAAGAGAGGTTAATGTTCTAACTAATTCTGGTGAATTTTGTCCCAATGCAAATAGAGCAAGAGCAGCACTTTCTCTAACAAATGATTGCCTATGACGAAGAAGAGGATTTAATGCATTAATTACTTCCTGTGAAGCATTTCCTATAGCACCTAAAGACTCTGCTGCAAACGCTTTTACACGATCGTCACTATCATCCCGAAGTGTAGCAATTAGTGCTGTAATCGCTTCAGAGGAATCTCGCCCCCTGATACCTAAGTATCTTGCTGCATCTACTCTAATATCTGTGTTACTATTGCGAAGACTAGAGATTAATAATCTAACAGCATCTTGTGAATTGTCTAATATATTATTCTGTGCTTCAAATGCAGCAGTCCTAATATTAGGATCATCACCTCTATAGTCTCCAATAAAAAGAGATAGTGCTCCAAAAGCTAGAGATGAATCTTGGCCTATATTACCAAGTGCAGTTATTCCAGCTCTTATAATTGCAGGATTATTGTCACTAAGAAGAGTACCTACAGCTCTAACCGCCTGATCTCTAATAGCTTGCGGGGCGTTTTGTCCTATTCTACCCAGTGTCTCTGCTGCAGATATTCTAACTGCTGTATTATTATTAGGACGTAGGAGAGAAGTTAATGCATTAATAACCTCAGGTAAATTTTGTTCTCTATAAATCAACTCATTTGCTGCAAATATTTTAATATGAGGGTTTTCACTATTAAGTAATGGAGCCAACAATCCAGCTATATTAGTCGAATTTTCTAATATTCTACTCAGTGCTGCTGTAGCAGAATTTCTAATAAATTGAGAGTCGCTATTTTGACGAGGAGCTAATGCTGCAACCGCCTGAGATGAATCTTGCCCTATATTACCAAGTGCACGCACTGCAGCTCCTTGGACTTCTAAGTTACGATGACTTAGAAGAGGAATTAACGCTGTAACAGCCTGAGTTTTAATTGCCTGAGGCAAATCGTGACTTATAACACCAAGTGCTGCAGCAGCAATTATTTTAAGTTCAGTTGGAGTATTTCCATTACTCAAAAGAGAAATTAATGCTGTAACAGCTTGGGTTCTGGCAACTTGAGGGTAATTTTCTCCTCTTATAATCAACTCTCTTATTGCATTTCGTCTCTCAGTAATATTTTGATTTCTATTTGAAAAAGTTGCGATTAAATCATCTATGGAAAGTTCATTACTGTTTGATTGTGCTGAAACAAACGTATCGTTGGTTGTAGCAATTGGTGGATTGGTTGAGGGTTGAGGAGAAGATGTTCTTTGTAAATCAGGTCTATTTAAAGCCTGGGATAATAATCTAGATGCATTTATATCAAGTAGTATAAATACTCCTTTCGTAAAATTCGCGTATTCAATTTTGAGTTTAACTTTTTTAGTAATTAAAAAACAAGGGCTAATAAATTAATTTTATTTAATACATTAATGTTCAATTAAAGCAAATCCTAAATAACTACAACTTATAAATCTCTATCAAAGGTCCTGTTCTTTCCCTCTGCCACAAGGTTTCAAACGGTGAGTACAATTCTTCAAGTCGTAACAGTCTGATTTGTTTTTCCTTTTGTAAATAATAAGGATTAAATGTAATAATGGGTTCTAATTTTTCAAACTTAGAATAATATTTTTTCTCCAGAATATGTCCTTGACTTCTGAAAATTTTTTCTGTGTCAAGAGAGCTTACCACAACATAATCAACCTTTTTTCTTAATTGCTGAAACCAACTCTTTGCTTTTAATAGTTTATCTTTTACAATAAATTGTTGTTTAGTAATTAACACGTCCTTATCTATTCCTAAATCAATCAAATAGTTTTTACTGTACGCATCATACCAATTGGGCTGAATGCTATTTCTACCCCATACTACTTTATAGCTATCTGTTGTATTTTCCCTAATCCACTCAGTAGCAAGGATTCTAGTATCAGATAGACTTAGCATTTTATTATGTCTTAGGGTATATTTAAGCGGAATCCACAGAGCAAGTAAAGTTAAAAAGATAAACAAAAATCTTAAATTCTCTTTTTTAAATAATGAAGCAAATACCATAGCAGCTCCAATACACAGGTAAGGCACAATACAAACCCCATGCCCACTATCAGTCAAATGAAATAATCCAAGGAATGCTAGATACATTAAAGGAAGCGAGAATAATATTTTTAAGATATTTATATCATATTCATTTTTATATTTAAAAAGAAGTGCTGCATTTGCAAAGTAAACAACAGGACCAACGCCAATAGGAAGAAGTGCACATGTATAAAACAAATATGAGCTGCAGGGGGATATTTGATACCCATAAATATAACTATGCATTAAATATTTAATAAAGCTAAAAAATGGAATTATAATATTCAAATTAAATATAATAAACAAAGTTAAAAATATGCCTATTGTTAATTTAATAAAATGGGGTTTTGCATGTTCTTTGTTTAAGAAAAAATACATAAGAATTGGAATCAGGCTAATTAATCCACATAGATTTATACAACTACCAACAAGTGCAAATATAATACTTAGAATAATAAAATTATTTTGTTTATGTGCTTTTAAAACAAATAAAGTAGATAGCAATGAAAAGAAGCATAAGCTACTATATGAAAGAAAAACCTGTGAAAATTTTACGTGTAGTAATGACACAGAAATAAAAGCACTAGCAAGAATAGCAACTACAGGACTAAAAATTAGCCCGATAAAATAAACAATTAAAATAGAACCTGTTCCTAAAACTGCACTTAATTGCCTCAAAGGAAGATACAAAACCTCTGGGGAAAACTCTACTTTTTCTAATAAGCTATTTATATTAAATGTACCAGTGTTAAAAACAACTACAATGGAATTTAAAAACAAAAATATAGGAGATGTATTAAACAAATCTAATGAAAACAAATACTTGGAAATATCTTTTGACAAGTAAAGGATGCCCGTCATATTAATGGTTTCACCAGGTATAAGCAAATATGGCAACCCAAAAGAAATATATTTAAATCTTAAGTAGATTGAGACTAATAAGACACAAATAAATAACTGAGCTAGTTTAAGCTTATTATTGTTTTTTTGACTCAGTTCCTTTTGACTTATCTTTGGCATTTGTGGCTGGTTGATTTTGACATTCATCTTTTACAAATTGTAGTTCTTCTTCAGCATACTCTTTTATATTAGTTGCATTTGATTTAACATCTGTATTTATTATTTTTGGAATGGCATCTTTTAAAGAAGCTATAGCATCAATATATAACTTTAATGCAAATGGGCAATTCGGCTCATCTGCTCCATCTAAATGATTTCCTCCTTCTGCATATTTCAGAAATGACTCTGTTACTTGCTGATAGGCAGCAACTTCAGGACACTTACATGTTTTAGCAAGAGTTTTTATTGTTGTAATAGCATCTTTAGAAACTTTGATTGCATCAGGCCATTCATCTTCTTCCAATGCAGAATATGCTTTTTGTACTACATCAATAGCTGGTTTTAAGCATGGACATTCTTCTGCTTGTGGTGCCTGTGGCTGAGCTTGGGCTGGAGTAACTTGGGCTTTTGGTTGAGCCGGCTGAACTGGCTGGGGCGGCGGAGCAGCTTGTACTGCAGGGGCTGCTTGAGGTGCTGGCGAAGGTGCTTGTGCATATGAGTTATTAAATATAAAACCTGAAATAATTAATAATATTGCTATACTTGCAAGAACTAAAGATCTTTTTCTAATAACCATTTTTTACCACCCTGCCTTATTTTCTCTATACTTTATTAATTTTATACCATAAACATAAAGTAAGAGTGAGCCCGCCCACTTTTATTAACAGTTGTAGGTTTTGTCTGGTTTATCCAGCAAAACCAATCCCGGGATTTAAGGAACTAGAAGAGAAAAGACCAAGCTTGTCTTGGTCTAAGTAAAAAAACTATGGCTTTACAGCAACTTGAATTGCATTTCCAGACTGATGCATTAAAAATGCACTTTCTAATTCTCTAAGTGGGACTGTATGAGTAATTATCTTGTCAAAAACTTTTTGTCTAAATGAAGCATTTGTCAATAAAGTTAAAGCAATTTGCACATGCTTTGGTGTATGATGAAACACCCCTATTAACTTTAATTCATCATAATGTAATCTGTAAGTATCAAATTCTACTTTAGAGCCTTTTTTACACCCCCCAAAAAAGTTTACTAATCCACCTCGACTAACCAATTTTGTAGCTAATTCCCAGGTTACTGGCAATCCCACAGCTTCAATTACAATATCAGGACCAACACCACCGGTTAAATCTTTTATCTTTTTATCTAATTCAGAAATATCCGTTAGTTTAGAAGTATTAAAAGTGTAATCTGCTCCAAGGTCTTCTGCTACTTTTAATTTGTAGTCATTTCTTCCTATTGAAATCACTTTTGCACTTTTTAGTTTTGCAAGTGCTACAAACATAAGGCCTATCGAACCCGTTCCAATTACACATACAGTTCTATCACTTGATATTTCTGATCTTTCTGAACCATGTACTACTACAGAAAGTCCTTCTAATGATGCAGCGGTTTCAAAGCTTATATCAGGAGGTATTTCATATGTATTATGTTTAACTATACTTTCTGGAACAGCTATATATTCTGCATAAGCTCCGTTTAAAAAGTTCATATTTTCGCATAAACTAAATTGTTCTCTTATGCAATATCTACATTTAAAGCATGGTGCAGAATTTAATGCTATTACTTTCTGGCCAATATAAAAATCTTTTACATTTTTACCAGTTTTAACAACTATTCCCGAAAACTGATGTCCAAAAGTAGAGGGAATACTTTTAATCAAAAGAGGATGCCCTCTTTGAAATGTTTTTAAATCGGTTCCACAAGTAAGAGCAGCTTTTATTTTTACCAGTATTTCATTATCAGTTATTGAAGGGGTAGAAGTTTTTTCAAGTCTTACATCATAAGGTCCATAAAAAAGACAGGCATCCATTAATTTTGGAACTTCTACAGAATCATCTGCAGGCATATTTTCTGTTTTTACAAGATGTAATGTCATAGCTATTAATATAGCAAATTATAACCCATTACTTAAAATCAATATGTTAGTATAGTAAGCCTAAAAAATGATAAGGAGAATATATGTCTAATAGGATTGAACCTTTCTTAAATCCACAACCAGCTCTGCGAAATGGTGCATTAAAAAACAAACTTCAAAGTCCACCACTGGAAGAAGCAAAAGAGATTTTACGTGAAGCCTTTAAAAGACAATCAGATTTTAATGGAACACCAAATGGACTTACTGGTTTTAATATTGGTAAGCTCTTAATTGCTTTAGTTGATCCTGTAAGCAAATGGGATATTCAAGAAGCTATTAAAATGGCTGAACAAGATCAATTTGGGAATGAGATTGAAGAAGTAAAAAAAGCAGTTGGTTTTTTAAGAAAAATGGTTTAATTAAGTTTAAACTCTTTCATTTTTTCTTTAAATTCTTTTGTATGTCCCCAAGGTTTTTTACTAACGTATAACCAAAAATGAACCATTTCATGGTATAGGGTATGAGCTATTTGTTTCGGCTCATCACATAGTTTTCTGGAAAGCCTTATATAAGGACGCTTACCAGGAAATGCAATAAAATCTCCGAATTGTTTAAACCACTCCCCATGTCCAAAAGTATCACACCATAAAATTCTCACATAGGGTAATGAGCTATTAAAATATTGTTTGTTTAGTTTGTCATAGATTTCATAAATTAATTCAGTTTGTGTAGATTTATTTTGCATGTTTTTATTCTAGCGTAGAGCGTTTAGCGGATAGCGCATAGAAGAACAATTATGACACTAGTGTTTAAGTATTGTTCCCTGTTCTCCTATCCCATAAACGCTATGTCCTTTGCTCTTCCTATCTGCTCTACGCTATCCCCTATACGCTATCATATTTATATGACTCTTTTTAATGAAGAAACTGTTTTATATAACATACCTCCAAAGAATACAGATGCTATTACTATTGCTCTGGCATTCCCAAATACTTATGAAATAGGCATAGCTAGTCTTGGATATCAAACTGCTTGGAAATTATTTAATCAGAATGAAAGCATCAGAACAGTAAGGTGGTTTACCAACATACAAGAATCGAATCGTAATTTCAATCAATCTCTCCCATATTTAGGGTTTTCACTTAGTTGGGAATTGGATTACAAAAACATCTTTTTAATATTAGAAAAAAATAACGTTCCTCTTCATTCTAGAAATAGAGGCGAAGATGATCCAATAGTATTTTGTGGTGGGCAAGTAGTAAATGCAAATCCAAAACCATTTTGTAAAAACTTTGATTTTTTTTTAACAGGAGACCTTGAGGCATCAGTCAGTGACTTAATAAAAAAAATATTAGAAATAAAAACTTTAAAAAGAGAGGAAAAATTAAAAGAGCTTTCAGCGATACCCAGTGTATACGTCCCTGAAATTGGTTCTGTATCTATTAAGCGCAAGAGTTCAAACAATGAACTTGCATCTTCGTCTATACTCACCAGAAACTCTATATGGCCTAACGTTTTTCTTTTAGAAGTCGTAAGAAGTTGTCCAGAGTTATGTAGATTTTGTTTAGCAAGTTATGGCTCTCTTCCATTTAGAACACCAATAGTACAAAAAAGCTTGATTCCTAAAATTGAACAGGGTTTAAAACATACAAATAAAATTGGACTTCTGGGAGCCTCTGTTACACAACATCCTGAATTTGAGGAATTAGTTGATTATCTTATAACAAGAGAAAATATAAATGTTCAGACCGCATCGGTTAGAGCAGATTCAATTACAAATAAAATAGCCAATGGCTTATATAAGCTAGGAAGTAAATCAATTACTATGGCTATAGAAAGTGGTTCCGAAAGATTAAAAGAATTAATAAATAAAAAAGTAAGTAATGAAACAATAATAAAATCAATAGAAACTATTTATGGTGCTGGGTTTAACTCCATTAAACTCTATGGAATGGTAGGATTGCCACGTGAAGAGTTTAATGATTTAGAAGAAACAATTAAACTTTTAAAGGAAATAAAACAAAGAAATAAAACAAAAAAACTGATTTTTGGATGCTCTGTTTTTGTACCTAAAGCACAAACGCCTTTTCAATGGTATGGGATGGATAAAGAAGCATCAAAAAAATTAAAATTTTATTCTAAAGAACTACACAAGTTAGGGATTGAGTTTAGAGCTGAGAGCTATAAATGGTCACTTATACAAGCATTGATTTCAAGGGGAGACGAAAGTATAAATGACATTTTAGAGTTAGCGTACAGGTACGGAAGTACACTTGGGGCATTTAATAAAGCAATAAATGAAAATAAAACAAAAGTTGACACAAATCATTTTATATTTAATAATTTGGATGAGAGTTGTAATCTGCCATGGGATAATATACATGGACATTTAAATAAAGAAATCATAATTAAGCATTCTAGAGAAGTAACAAATGTTTGATCAATTACAAGATAAATTTCAAGATATTTTTAAGAATCTTCGTGGACTAAAAGCAATTAGCGAAGAGAATATAGAAAGTGCTATCCGTGAAGTAAAGCGGGCATTGATAGATGCTGATGTTAGTTTAAAAGCAATTAAAACATTTACAAATAAAGTCCGGGAAAAAGCAATAGGGCAAGAAGTAATTAAGGGTGTAATGCCCCACCAACAGTTTATAAAAATTATAAGTGATGAGCTTACAGAACTATTAGGGCATGAACAAAAAGAACTCAATTTAACAGATACTCCAAGCACAATATTAATGCTAGGTTTACAAGGGGCAGGAAAAACCACTACTTGTGCTAAGCTTGCCAATTTTCTTAAAAAGAAAGGGAAGAATCCATTACTTGTGCCATTAGATTTAAAACGTCCTGCAGCGGTTGAACAACTAAATATTTTAGGTGAGCAAATCGGGGTCTCTGTTTTCCAGCTGCCACAGGTGCTTTGCGAAACCCATATACTTTCACAGAATGCTGTTGACTATGCAAAAGAACACGGTCACGATGTTGTTATTTTAGATAGTGCAGGAAGATTGCAAATTGATACAGAGTTAATGGCAGAACTTCTTTTAATCGATAGAATAATTCAGCCTCAAGAAAAGCTTTTAGTAATTGACTCAATGATAGGTCAAGAAGCCGCAAATATAGGAGCTGCATTCGATACTCAGATCGGAGTAACAGGAATTGTTTTAACAAAGCTAGATGGTGATGCTCGTGGTGGCGCAGCACTATCTATAGTAGAAGAAATTAAAAAACCCATAAAGCTTACAGGGATTGGTGAAAAATTAGATGATTTACAGGAGTTTTATCCAGACCGTATAGCAAGCCGGATCCTTGGAATGGGAGATGTTTTAACACTGGTAGAAAAAGCACAAGAAAATATACAGGAAGAAGAAGCAAAAGAAATAGAAAGAAAGCTATTAAACGATTTTAATTTTGAGACTTTTTTAATGGCACAAAATATGACCTCAAAAATGGGAAACTTTTCCGGCATATTTAACATGCTTGGTATGTCAAATATGCTTGGCATGCTTGGTATAAATATGGATAAAGCAACTCAGGAAAAAATGCTTTCTGAGACAGAAGTAAAAATGAAAAAGTTTAAAGCTGCAATTCAAAGTATGACAAAAAAAGAAAAGGTCAAACCAGATCTATTAAACTCAAGCAGAAAAAGAAGGATTGCAAAAGGATCTGGGTTAAAAGAAAAAGATGTGGATCAAATGGTAAAAGAGTTTAATCAAATGAGAACACTAATGAATCAGTTTAAACCTTTTATGGCAATGTTTCAAAACAAGTCCGGAACAATGACAAAAGATACCTTAAAAGATTTAATGCATGAGACTAATCAACCCTCTCTTTTTGGACCAAAAGGACAATCAGGACCAAAGGGCAATTTATTAAAAGGATTTAAACCTAAGAAAAAGTAGTAAATCTCTAAAAATTTAGTTAAGAAGTTTTAAAGAATATTGTAGTGGGTATAGCCCTATTGCCTGATTAATTATTCGAGAAAATTAGTATGAAAAATTTTCTATGCAACAAATTACAATTCTGTTTATTATTACTAATATTTACATTTACAATGGCCGGAGCAATAAATGTTTATTTTGCACAAGAATGGGAGAATATAGTTTCTCCAGAATCAGACAATGATTTGGAAGAAGCTGAAGATGGTAATACCCCTGTACAACATCATTTATGGCAACAAATTTTTCCTATGCCTCAAGGTACTCTTCCTCCAGGCATCACTCCACCGGCAACTTATACTCCACCAGCAACTTATACTCCACCAGCAACTTATACTCCACCAGCAACTTATACTCCACCAGCAACCTACACTCCACCATCAACTTACACTCCACCGGCAACCTATACTCCCACTCCTTCAACAACTGATCCTACTTCTAGCTTGAATCCAACTACTACTCCATTTTCTAATTCTCCTTCTTTAATTCCTGATGCTATAATTCCTACTCAACCCATACCTATAATTTATACGCCTCCTATTAATTCTCAAACATATACTAATACTGCATTCCCTGATCCTAATATTCAAGTTATTACTCCTAATTCAAACAATTCAAATTCTATACCTTCAGCAGATTTAGCAGCAAATGCAATTTCTACTTGCACAAATTATGGGGGACAATGGATAAATGGTACTTGTGTCGGTGCTAGTATACCCGCAACAGCTGCTAATACTGGTATTCCTCCCTTGCAGCAGCAGGCTTCTCCTCCTATTCCGCCCACTGGTATCACTTTGCCGCCGCCAGTAACAGGCTCACCTCCAATTCCACCAACTTCAGGACCGCCAACTTCAGGACCACCAACTTCAGGACCGCCAACTTCAGGACCGCCAACTTCAGGACCACCAACTTCAGGACCACCAACAGCAAGTCCGCCGACTGACTTAGATGGCAATGACACTGTGGATGATGTCAACTCTTTATTTGATGAAAATAATCCAATCCTTGTTGATATAGATGGTGATGGTTTTCCAGAAGAAGAGGGTGATGACATTGATAATGACAACGTTCCAGATATATGTGAAGAATGTGGTACGGCTCCCACTGTTACTAATTTTAGTAGTACTAATACTCCTAATAAACCAAAAAATAAAAAATCAAAATCGCCAAGAAATAGGAGAGATAAAGGATTATTTACAAGTGTAGATGTAAATCCTATTAATTCAAGACTATCAGAAAGAATTAATTATATTGCCCCAAATGGTATGTGTTGTATGGTTGATGCAAATTGTGCAAATCCTAGATCCCAATGCAGCGTGGGTGTTGTTAATGGTTTACTTATGGACTGGGGACTACCTCCTATTCTCCAGGGAAAATGTGTAAGGTGTGCAACTGATGCAAAATGCATGGCCCTTGATGCTAACTATCCTATCTGTAATAGGAGAGTAGAAATGGTTGGCGCAATGAATGTAGATATATGGCCAATGTTTAATTGTGTACAATGTTCAGCTGATGTTGGTCAGGATAATGTGGCTGATGCTCAGTGTGTTGCTCTTAACGCCATGGCAAATCTTCTGGCTGCTGGATTAGTAACCATGATTGATTTCAATGTATGTGATAATCGCAGGCTTTCTGGTGGAAATCCTTTAAGACCTCGGAATACATGGACTCGTTTTCAATGTCAAGAATGCCAGCCCGGAATGCTAGGAGCTTGTATGGCTGGACAAGTATGTGCATATGCAAACTTTGGAGTAAATGGTGCTGGGAATCCCGACTATAGTGCTGCAAAATTAGATGTTCACAATATTTGCATTTCGCCCCCAAGTCTTCTTAATAACTGGGTCCCATATCCACCTCTTGGATCATTTGCCTATAATGTGCTACCAGGAGGACCAGCAAATTGTGGTGGTGGTGCAATGGCTGGAGACAACTGTATCAGTTCAGTCAAAGTTTTTCATTACCCTAATCCGATTAATAATTACAATACCAACTATAGAGTCTTTGAGTATATGGGAATGTGTGAGGCACTAAATTTACTCTTTGGTAATGTTGGTGGTAATTTTGTAAATTTCCAATTTCCGGGAGACGGGGTAATAACTCCAGGTGTAACCGCTGGTGCTGGGTTGTTCTGTTCACCGAATGGACCAGCTGCATGGACGGGTAGATGGGTGGATACGAACTAAAGCTTTTGTTTTACCTACCGTCAGTTTTTTTGCTGTATTCCCAAAAACGAGACTCAATCCTTAAACTTTTCTAAAATTTGGCTTAGGTTAAAGACTTTCTATTCTTAACATTGCTAGTATCAAAATTAAAGGAAACTGGTTACTGCCTAGCTAAATAGATAAGACAATAAATAAGCTTTTTGTGTGATTTATTCACCAAAAAGCGCCGTGAAAGGAAGAGCGAGTTGAGCATTAGTGCGAAACGAGCGGTAGGTAGAAACGGAAGCTGTTTTAAGGGATAACAGGGTAAAAATATGAGACAAATAATTCCACTAGCTATTATGCCAAGGCCATATAGAACAAAGCTTAAAGAGCTTTATGGTTCAGATTTTAATACTTTAGTTTATAGGACACCATCACAAGGAAAAAACGTAGAAAGAGAATATTTTAGATTTAATGGTTCTACACTTTTAGATGTTGATAAATTAAAAACAAAGTATGGCTCAAGATTTATTGCTGAGGTTCAAAGAAAAGCCTGGGACATCTTCCCAAGCAAATCTCATGGTAATTTTTTAGTTTATGTTAATCCTGAACAAGTTAAGCTAACAAGCAATAATTGTCTTGTTTATAAAAGTCCTGATATAAAGGCTGTAAAAAGTGATGGATCCCTTTTTGTTCTTAGCCCTGGGTCTGAAGCTATAAATAGTCCAGGTACAAGGTATATTCAAAGCCCATCATGCCAGACTTTTAACAGTCCAAGTACAACTATTAGAAACTCCAATCTTTGTATAGTATCAGACAGCACAGTGGCTGAGTTTATAAAGTGTCTTGGCTGTGTGTCAGATAAATCAAAACAAGTTAAACTAACTGACTGTAAAAGCATAGACATAGAGGGTTCTGAATTAGTTAGTGGAACTGGTGTTGATGATTCATATGTATTGAAGTCAAAAAATATAAAACTACAAGAGGGTAATAATCTAAGTATTGAAGGAGTAAATGGTCTTGAAGCACTTGAATGTAAAGATTCCAATGTTAAAAATTCAAGTGAAATAAAATTAGCAGATAGTGAGGG
>JAHFBD010000102.1 GCA_023250175.1 Candidatus Melainabacteria bacterium | reverse complement strand
CTAAAGAAGCATTTACAAACTTTGATGAGTGGATGGAATATAAAAAGAAGGTTACTGACATTCCTGCAGGAAATCAGCTTAGAGTAATCTAATCGTTACTACCCCTTATAATGTATAAGACCATAAATAAGCTTTTTGTGTGATTTATTCACCAAAAAGCGCCCTGTAAAGGAAAAGCGAGTTGAGCATTAGTGCGAAACGAGCGGTAGGTAGAAACATTTAGTCCTTAATTTCAATTAGTCCACTATTTTCAATTTCACCACTTAGTTTATTCAAGACAACTAAAATTGCATAAGTAGCAAGAACAATTTCAAGCCTCAGTGGACCCGTAGATATAATAGATAATTGTTCATTTATATCAGTAGCCTTGTAAACTTCATTAGTCAAAAGCACATTTAATTCTGATAAGTTTGGGGGATGTTCTAACAAATACATACTCTCTGCAACAGCTGCCTCAATATCATTAATAATCTCTTGATTATCTTTTGAGGTTTGAATATTAAGATTAAAATCATTATCTTCATACAATTCAAGTTTTATTAGAAATCTACCTAAGTCATCTGATTCATAATAAATCTCAACTGAAGCTAATATTTCAGATTTTCGAGCTGTATTTTTTCCAGAATTCCATTGAGCATTATCTCTGTCACACAAATAAGGAACAGGCAAGGGGTAGTACAACAAAACTAACGGCAATAAAGAGTTCGGACTAGAATGTAATAGTGGTAAAAAGATCTCAATGGTTTTATGTAATCTCTCATCAACACCAAAAAGTTGTTCTTTCACGATGTTAAATCTTTGCTCTAAAAAAGATTTTGCTTCTTTAAAGTTCAACTCTGTATAATCATGTGCAAACAATCTTAGAAACTCTGGAAATTCATCCGGTAAAGCTAATAATTGATATAAACATTTAATTTGAGTTGCATCAACATGTTCTAATTTATGCAATTCATTGGGTGTTGGTGGAATTAGTTTAATTTCTTCATCATTCTCTTGATTACCATCACCACCTGTTAGATTTGAACCTAATTTTTTAAAATTGTTTATATGCACTAATAGCTCAGTGTCTTCTGCAGCATTATGTTCTATGTTTGAAAAAATCTGGGAAAGAACAACGAGACGATTATTACCCCTTTTTAATTGTCTAAGCCCCTTGTTTTTCTTATTTAGAGAACCATTGTCCGAATCTTCAGAACTTTTTTTCTGAAAACCTTGAATGCCCTCCAAGGTAGAAGTTAATTGCTTTTCACCCGACTCTAGATTAGTAAAACTTTTATTATCCTGATTTGCTATCCATGATTTAAAAGACATATTAGCAATTCCAGCATATGCAGGCAAATCACGCGCCCCTTGAAAATCCTGCTGTGCTGGTGTAGCTTGCACTTGAGTATTACCTGTATTATTTTTAAAGTCTAAGTTAGATTGATTTGAATTTGTTGTATTTAATGCAGACTGATTAATTAAAGGATTATTTAATGCTGATTGGTTTAACGAAGCATTTAGATTAGCATTTGCAGGTGCCTGATTTGTATTTGGCTGATTTTGTTGTATGTTTTTGGCTGCTTCTTCTACAGGATTTTGCCCTTGATTTTGTCCTTGATCTAAATAGTTTTTTACAAGCTCTTCATTACCTTGTTTAGGTAAACTTCTGACTGGAGAGAAAAAGTTCATTGATAAATTTGGCCCAAATCCATTCATTGATTTTTTCCACAGTAAAGATTAAAACATCTGAATTATTACTATTAATTCTTATATTCTCGTTAACTAAAACCTTCTTGAGCAAGAATATTTCTAACTTTTCCAATAGCATCTTGAATCATATGCGAGACCCTTGATGGAGTTACCCCTAACCAGGTAGCTATATCGTTACCACGCTTTCCTTCATAAAATCTTAACTCTATTACACGTTTATGTTTTGGAGGAAGCTTATCAATTGCTTTTTTAACAGCTGCTTTAAGTTCTAATAATTCAAGTCTTGCCAATTCATCTTGGGTCATTTGCTCCCTGGATACAGTTTCTACCTGAAAGTCTTCTAAATACAAAACGGTTTCAAAGACTCTCTCTATACCTTCTTCTCTGGTAAGTTCCTGATTTGCATCCTCACTTGTTATCTCACGTAGCGTTCCTTCAGACCCCTCAGGCTCACTGTTTTTATCCTTACCTTGAGTTTGTTTTACACCATACCAATTATATTTAACTCTTAGTTCATCTTTAATTGCCCACTTTACTGCTTGAGCAATATAGCTTGAGTTGTATGTCTTTTGATTTTTCGCTACATCATGTAAAAGTTTATTTACGGTAAGAAGCCCAATATTAATTAACTCACTATATTCCGCCAAATAAGATGGTATTGTTTTATATTCTTTTTTAACAACCATTTCAATTATCGGTAAGTATTGTTTTAGTATAGATTCATCCGTGCCAGTATCAGGACCTATAACTAAATCCTTTGTTGTTGGTGGTGGCTTTTCTTTTGCTATATCTGAAAATGGTTTTTTAGAATCCGTTGTTTTATCATTTTTTTCTTCGCTGGTTTTCATCTTAATACTTAATTTTTTATTTTATAATATTCCCTCTTTATAATTTACCCTTAATATGCTTTTTATTATGGGTTCATATAACTATTTTAAGGTTTATACCCCTATTACCTAATTAAATTTCTATCTAATTTAAATTAAGAAAACGTTAAAGATCCTAACTTTATTAACGGAATTTATCCTTTCCTCTCATTTGATAGACAAAAATCAATATTTCAGCTACCGCTCTATATAAATCAGCAGGTATCTCTTGATTAACCCTAACTAGTCTAAATAAAGCTCTTGCCAGCGGTATATTTTCTATTATTGGAATACCACACTGTTCAGCAATTTCAATTATCTGCTGTGCAATTAATTCCGAACCCTTTGCTAAAACTCTTGGAGCTTGATTCATATCAGCATCATATTTTAAAGCCATTGCTATATGCTCTGGATTTTTTACAACGAAATCAGCTTCCTTAACCTGTGCCATCATTTGTCCATAAGCAATTTGTTGCTGTTTTTGCCGTCTCATTGATTTAATTAAAGGATCACCTTCTGTCTGTTTATACTCATCCTTTAATTCCTTAAAAGTCATCTTTTGATCACTCATATACTTCCAGCGTTGAAATAAATAATCAAGAATTGATACTACCAATAAAAATACAAAGCTTTTAACTGTAAAGTCCATAAAAACTTCTCCTAGAACTATCATGCTGGCTAATTTATTACTTGCTGCCATTAAGCCTAATAACTCAGGCATATGTAGCTTTAGACTTAAAAAAGCTATATATCCTAAAACACCAACCTTAAACATCGATTTAACAAGCTCAAACAAGGAACGAACATTAAAAATAACTTTTTTCAAACCTTCAAAAGGATTTAATTTCTCAAGCTGAAATTTCATTGTTTCTGTTGTAAAAATAGGTCCCACTTGAAAGAATTCAACAGTTATCGCAACCAGTAAAAGTGCTACAAGGATAGGAAGCATAATAATTACGTAGCAATACCAACTATGAAAATAAATATATCCACCACCAATAGTTGCAAAAGATCTCTTTGGAATCTGCGACCATAAAATATGAAAGAGCTTTGAACAGTTTTCCCAAATAAAATTACTGGAATAGTAAATCATAAAAAAGCCCACGATAAAGGTCAAAAGCTGCGTCAAATCCTTACTCTTAAAGACTTGTCCTTTTTTCTGTGCTTCTTTTAGTTTATGTGGTGAAGCATCAAACTGCTTATCACCAGAATCTTGATCCGACATCTATATAATCCCTATAAATCTTTAATTTCTTCTTTCTATAATTATTCTTCCTCTTAAATCAACAATTTCCACAGAACAAATCTATTAGATAATACAATTGTTAAAGTTTAATTAGGTAACCTACCTTATATAAAAAGTTTTTCCATTGTTTTAACTAAAGCTTAACCGGCTCTCCCTAGTTTTATACGATTACTTAATATCAACTTTTTCCTTAACTTTCTCTTAGCAATAATCAATAAACTATTAATTAAGCAGATTAACTCTGTGGAGCAAAAATAACAAAAAATATATGTCAACGATATTAAATAATCAAAACTCCTTCGGCCAATACAAAGCTGAGTTAAATGCTAAGTCTGACAATGAACAAATTACTCAACTCGTACTAAAAAACAATAATGCTACATCTGGTAATTCACTAATCGTAAAAATCAACAATACAACCAATAAATTATTTAATTCAGCAACAGATTATGCAAAACAATTACTAACACAAGGACAAAAAGCAGCAACTGAAGCAAACTTTTCACAACAACAAATCAACACTATTAAACAGGCTAATAATAGTCCCATTGATACTCCTAAAGCAAAAACATTCATAGAAAGCAAATTAGTTTCCTATATTGAAAAAGAACTTAAATCACAATTAAAGCTAGACAATAAAACAATGAATGCTTTAAAAGAATTTATAGCAAAGATTAAAGAAAAAGGCTCCTTTGTTCCACAAGATTTTATAGATAATCCAGAAATACAAAGCGTCTTAAATAATGATCAATCAATGAAAGATATTTTCCAAGCTCTTACAAAAGGAACTGATTACTTTATGGACTTTGCAAAAGAAAAAATGCAACAAGGTTCACGAAAATCAACAATGAGAGTTGCACAAGAAGCGTTAGATTTATCAGCTTTACTAATGAAGGGAATGAAAAACGCTGTTGCAACTATTGCAAAGAATGAATCCCTTCAATTTCGCGGACTAGCAAGAGAAGTAAATGTCTACGCATAACTTTGATTTGCAATCCTAATAAAATCTTCTAAACTAAGCATATCAACCCTCAACTCATCACTTAGCTCTAGTCGTTTAAGTGTTTGAATTAAAATTTGCTTGTTGGCAAATAGCTTACTTAAGGAATTTATTATTTTCTTTCTTCTTTGTTGAAAACCTGTTCTAATAATTTTCTTTAAAAGAGAGGGGGCTTTAACATAAGGTAATTTCTCTTTTACATCAAAAGAGACAAAAGCAGAATCTACCTTAGGCGCAGGCTTAAATACATTTCGTGGAACTTTAAATAATAATTTTGGGACACTAAAATATTGAACCAATAAAGTTAGTGGGCTATATTCTTTTGTCGATGGGTTAGCAACAAGCCTCTTACCAACCTCATATTGAACCATTAAATAGGACTCTTTAAACAATGTCAACAATTCACTTGGAGAATCAATTTCACCAAAAAGTTTAAGTAAAATTTTTGAAGAGATGTTATATGGAATATTACCAAAGACCTTAAATGGAACACCAATTGTTTTTTTTATATCAAGCTTTAGAAAATCTGATTCAATTATTTCAATATTTTTAAAACTGTTCTTTGAAAGATTATGCTTTAAAAGCTTTAGAACATCTCTCTCCACTTCTACAGCATAAACTTTTTTAACTTTTTCAGCTAAAAGAGTGGTCATTATTCCACTTCCAGCCCCAACTTCAAGAATAATATCAGTAGGTTTCAAATTCATAGAATCAACTACTTTTTCCTGGTAGCTTTTATCGATTAGAAAATTCTGACCAAAAGATTTTTTCATTTTTTATAATGCCACAAAACAAGTTTGTGGCTTCCATCTGTTAATTCTTTTCACCCGATCGGATTTGCCGAATAAATCGGACAAATCCTTTTATCATAAGACGTTACAAATCATCCAAAGACAAGTTTATTTAATTCACCTTTAGAATCTAATGCATGAGTATCATCACAACCACCTACATGCTTGTCATCTATAAACACCTGAGGAACAGTTTTTCTACCATTTGCTCTTACCGCCATTTTTTCTCTGGCTCCTTCATCACCATCAATCCTATACCTTGTATATTTAATACCTTTAGAATTAAAGAGATCTATTGTTCTTTGACAATATGGACAATGATCCCAAGTATAAATCTCAACTTTAGTTTTTTGACTCATTAATAAAACAAGTTATTGCTTTTTACCGTATCTCTTTTGGAATCTATCTACACGGCCTTCTGCATCAAGTATTTTTTGAGTACCTGTATAAAATGGGTGGCAACTACTACAAATTTCGACTCTCATCTCTGGTTTTGTAGAACCTATTTCTTCTTCATTACCACAAATGCAAGTTGCAACAATACTGTAATATTCTGGATGTGTCTTCTCTTTCATAGGTTCTTAATAATAACTGTAAACTTAGATTTCTTCAAGAGTACAAATTTATAGACTGAGCGTATGTACGTATATGATTTTATACTTTAACCATATTATCTATTTCTTCTAACAATGTATCTAACAATTGTTCTTCAGGTAATACTTTAAAAACTTCTCCCTTTTTATATATAACACCTTTACCATTACCACCTGCAATACCAATATCAGCAGCTTTAGACTCACCAGGCCCATTAACAACACATCCCATTACTGCAACAGTTATAGGCTTTTTCAAATTCTTTAATTTTTCTTCAACAGTTTTCGCCATCTCTTCAAAACCTTTTAGCTCCATGCGCCCACAGCTAGGACAACTAACCAGATTTAATCCCTCCTGCTTCAATCCCAGAGACTTCAAGATTCCTTTTGCAACTTCAATCTCACTTAGAGAATCTCCCGTTAAAGAAACTCTTATAGTATCCCCAATACCTTCTGCTAATAATGCACCGATACCAACACAGGACTTAATAGTTCCACCCTTTGGAGTTCCTGCTTCAGTAACACCAAGATGAAGAGGATAATTAACTTTTTTAGCCATCATCCTATATGCTTCAAGCATTATAGGAACATCCGATGCTTTTAAAGAAATTTTGATTAGCTCAAAATTTAAATCTTCTAAAATCTTAATATGCTCAAGAGCACTAGCTACCATGGCTTCAGGAATACGGTCTGCTCCATAAATAGAACCCCACTTAGCATCTAATGAACCGGCATTAACTCCTATCCTTATTGGTATATTTCTTTCTTTCGCCGCACTTACAACTTCTTTTACCCGATTGTGTTCACCAATATTACCTGGATTTAATCGTAATCCATCAACGCCTTGCTGTATAGCTTCTAGTGCTAATCTCCAGTCAAAGTGAATATCTGAAATTAATGGAATCGGGGATTTTTTTTTAATTTCTCCAAGTTTTAAAGCTGCCTCTCTATCTGGCACAGCAACTCGTATAATTTCACATCCAGCATCACTTAGCTGTTTAATTTGTTCTACCGTAGTATTTACATCACGAGTATCTGTTGTAGTCATTGACTGAATAACAACAGGTGAATCACCCCCTATTGGAACAGCACCAACATATAGTTTTCTTGAACTTCTTCTTTTGTATATTGGATTAGAGACAAGGTAAGACATGGGTCTAATTATATCGTATATAAATAAGTATTACCTCAGTGTCTTTAAATAATTCATTCTATCTTTTGCTTCTTTTGCATAAGTGCCACCAGGAGTACTGTTTAAATATTTTTGATAGTTTTCTATAGCAATCTTATTGTTTTTTTTATCCTCATATAAAGTTGCCAAGAGAAAGAAAGCATCAGATTGTCCTTTTGAATCTAGCTGAGCA
>JAHFBD010000101.1 GCA_023250175.1 Candidatus Melainabacteria bacterium | reverse complement strand
AACCCCTTCAAAGACATCTCTACCTTGCACATTCCCTACAAAATTTAATTCTTTCGTTTCAGAAAATAAGCTATAAGCTTCTTTTACTAAATTATTCCCTTTACCAGCTTCTTCACCTATATTTAAAAGACCAATTCGTGGGTTCTCTAATTTAAACAATCCTTTGCAAAGAGCAGCTCCCATTATTGCATTTTGTAAGAGTTGCTCACTTGTTGCTTCAACATTAGCTCCTGCATCAGCAAGGATAACAGGCTCATTGCGGGTTGGCATAACTGCAGCAATACATGGTCTTTCAATACCATCAATCCTTTTTAAACGTAACGCTGCTGCTGCTGCTGCTGCTCCAGTACTACCTGCTGCTACAACACCTTGTGCTAAACCATTCACAACTTGATTAACAGCCACAACAATTGATGCATCTTGTTTTTTACGAACAGCACTTGCAGGCTGTTTTTCACCCATATCAATAACTTCCGTTGCAGGAATAATTTCAATATTTAAATTATTTATATTATATTTCTGTAATTCTTGTTCTATTATATTTTTAGGACCAACAAGCTGGACATTAATTTCACATTCTCTCGCTGCTAATACTGAACCATGGACTATTTCAACCGGGGCATAATCTCCACCCATAGCATCAACTGCTATTGTTACCATGTTACATATACCTCATCATAGGACCACCAATTTCTAACGATTATCTAATCATTAAAATTATGCAGTAGCTTTTCTTTTCTTCCTGTGTAAAGCTTTTAAATATTCTCTGCCATTATAATATCCACATGAAGTACATGCTTGATGAGACACACTGGGTTCACCACAATTTGAACACTTAGTAATAGTCGGAATAAATGCTTTCCAATTTGCTCTACGTTGATGCTGTTTTCTATGTGATGTTTTTTTCTTAGGACATGCCATAACTAATACCTCTTTAAGCTAAGACATTCTAACAGTTTTACATAATATAAGACAAGCTAAAAGTATTTTATAACAACCAAATAAACCAGCTATTACCAATATATAATTATCTAAGTTATACTCTTTAATGTCTTATAGCTCAATATTAGCAATAAGTTAGCTTTATAGCTTTTCAAAAACAAATAGAAATACAAATCATGCCTGAATTATTATTTGAACTTGGAGCCGAAGAATTACCACCCGATTCACTCATTACACTAAGCAATCAAATATTTAATAACATCTGCAAACAACTGAATGAACAAAGTATTTCTTTCAATAAAACAAACACTACCATCCATGCTACACCCAGAAGGATTGTTATAAGCTTAAAAGATTTACCAGTTGAACAACCCCTTAAAACGCTTGAGATAAAAGGACCCGATAAAAGTAAATCGTTTGATACTAACGGTACCCCAACACAAGCTGCAATAGGTTTTGCAAAAAAGCATAAACTTGAACCTAAAGATTTAATCATAAAAAAAATTAATGACATTGAGTATGTCTTTGCTCTAACCCAAGCAGGTGGATCAAAAACAAAAGAAATCTTAGGAAATATTTTACCTGAATCCATCAGACAAACAACTGGCAAAAAATTCATGAGGTGGGGGTCTTACAATGAAACTTTTTCAAGACCGATAAGATGGATTATTGCTCTTTTTGACAATGAGATTATTAAGCTTAACTTTGCTTCTATAGAAAGTTCAAACTATACCTATGGAAATAAGTTTTTAAGAAACAATAAGCTTTACATTAGTTCCTATAAAGATTATAAGGAAACCCTTTTAAACAATTTTGTAATTCTTAATACTTCAGAACGTATAAATAAAATAACAAACGATCTTGAAAATGAAGCAAAGAAAATAAATGGAATTGCTTTAATAAACAAAGAGCTTGTAGAAGAAGTAGCAAATATAACTGAATATCCAAGCCCTATAGTTTGTAGCTTTAATAAAGAGTTCTTATCATTACCCTCCTGCATAATTGAAACAGTTTTAAAGAAACATCAAAAAAACTTTATTACCAAAGATTCCAAGAACAATTTACTTCCAAACTTTATTGCATTTACAAATGGTGCAGATGTAATAAACAAAGAGAAACAAGATTTTATAAAAAAACAGATTCAACGAGGAAATGAAAAAGTCGTAAAAGCAAGACTTAGCGATGCTCAGTTTTTTTTCAAAGAGGATCTAAAAAGAACATTTCAATATAACGAAAGAATTAAAGATCTCTCAAAAATTACATTTCAAAAAGGACTTGGTTCATTAGAAAATAAAGTGTCCAGGCTAACAGAAATCTCAAAATATATTTATGATAAATTAAAAGAAACAACTCCAATCAATGAACCATTAGAAGACATATTGACCACTACAAGACTATGCAAATTAGACTTAAGCACTCATATGGTCTTTGAGTTTACTGAACTACAAGGTGAAATCGGTGCAGTATATGCAAAAATCAATGGCTTTAATGAAAACATATCTCAAGGTATTATCGAACACTACTACCCTAGATTTATAAATGACAAATACCCACAAACATTTTGCGGGCTAATTTGTGGACTAGCAGACAAAATCGACAACTTGGTTTGTTTATTTTTAATCGGAAAAATCCCATCTGGTTCCGCAGACCCTTTTGCCTTAAGAAGACAGGCTCAAGCCATTATAGAACACACATTAAATAAAAATCTAAAGCTAAACATTAGCGACTTAATCAACCACACAAAGGAGAAGATCCAAACCACCGCCCTCAAAAACAATTCAGGGATTGATATTGAAAAGAAAATAAATGAATTTTTAACACAACGATTTATCTCTACCATGGAAATATTAGGGTTTGAATCAGATCTAATCCTCTCAGTAACATCAATCACAAATCCTCTTGAGGATCTAGTTAAAGCAAAAGATAAGATATTAGCCTTAAAAGAATCTTTTTCTTCCGGAAAGAATGAAAAGCTACAACCATTTTTAGTAGCAGCTAAAAGACTTGTCAGAATAGTGGAAGAAACAACAAATGGACACTTAATAAAAAACGATCTTCAAACAGAACATGAGAAACTGCTTTTTGAAAAACTTGAGGATTTAGAGAACAAAGCAAATAAAGAACAATATAAAACAACCCTTGAATATTTAAATGCACTTACCTCACTTACTCAATCCATTAATCTTTTCTTTGATAATGTCTTAGTTAATGATCCAAACCCTAAAATAAAACAAACAAGACAAGCCTTACTAAAGAAAGGAAAACTTCTCTTTGAAAGAATTTGTGATTTCAACCAGATACAGGAAAGAATTTAGTTTTAGAAAATAAATGGAACTTGAAGATTACGCTGAGTTTGATCCATCAATACCAAAGTACAAACCATTTTTAACAAAAAAAATTGCCTTTCTAATAATAATTATGTTTATTATAGAAATCTTATCTAATGCACTCCAAGATAACAAAGTAATAATAACTCTAGGAGCAAAATCAAACCCAGAAATAACAAACGGTGAATATTGGCGTTTTTTTACATGTGTTTTTTTACATGGAAACATTTTTCATTTGATATTGAACCTTGGCGGGTTATATATTTTCGGGAAAGAGGTAGAGTCAATTTATGGCACTTTTCGTTTTTTTCTCATCTTTATTTTTTCTGCTTGGGGGGCAGGTTTAACCAGTTATCTATTTTCTGATGGTCTTGCAATAGGAGCCTCTGGTGCAATTTTTGGAATTCTGGGAAGTTTAATTGTTTTTTTCTATAAACAAAAGGAGAAAATTACTGGTGCCACAATTAAATTTAAATCAATGTATACAGTAGCAATAATAAATATAGTAGTTGGGTTTTTACTACCACACATTGACAACTCTGCTCATATGGGAGGACTAATAGCCGGTTTAATAAGCTCATGGTTTTTATCACCAGAATACAAAATAGAAAAAGATGATTCGCTAAACAAAGTTTATATTATACGCAAAAAAGATATTCAAAAAACTTTAATAGGAATAGTACTAACATTACTCATCTTATATTCATTAACATATTTTGCAGTGAAATTTAATCTATAGAAGTCATGGCTCTAAAACTCAGAATTGGTGGTTCTTCTTCTTCAGCCTTCTTCGCTTCCCTTGCTGCAATCTGTCTCTCATTCTCTTCTCTTATTTTATCTAAATCCTCTTCATCCAAGAGTCTAGGCATTTCATTATCAAAATGATCATATCCTGCAAATTCACCTAATAAAAATTGTGCTTTTTGAGTTTTTTTATTATCAGTATTTTCTTGAGAAAACAAGGTAGCTCTAAAACTATCCATTAAAACAGTATTACCATCTGAAAACTCATACTGAATATTCAAACCAAAAGATACTTCTTTATTATCAATGTTTTGCTTTAGAACCAAGGCATTATCACCATTCATAATTGATTGATAAATAATTTTTTTATTATTAACCAAATCAAATACTCGCTTTAAGCCTAATTCCTTTAATTCTTCATCTTCAATTTCAATAGCTTCTATGGCTACTGAAGGATTAAAAAATAAAAGCTTATTAGACAATGGATTATTTTTCACTTTATCTAATAAGATTTTTGTAATTTCTCTATATGAAATAGCTTCATTAGCTTTTTTATTAGTTGCTAAATTGTTTTCACAAACATTATTTTCACTTACCCCAGATTTAGTTAACCCAAAAGCTACCAAACCAAGAACAAATGAACCTGCTGCAAGAGAAAATCTTTTTATACCATCAACAAAAGAATCAATTTCACTAAAACTTAAAACATTTTTTATAGTAGAAATTCCACTACCTGCAAAAAGTACACTACTTAAAACATGTCCAGGCGCAATACTACCAAAGCTTTTACTAGAACAAAATGGATGAGCACCCAAAGATCTTGACAGTGACTGACGAAGCGAAGCTATTGCTATTGACATATAAATCTCCTTAAATAGTCATTTAATATAAATTTTTAAATTAGAACTTTATGTATAAATATTGTAGTATTTACCAATGAAAAAATCCAGTATAGATATGATTATATTTTTTTAAGGTTAGCAATTGCTACTGCTTTCATAGCACTATTTATTGTTGAGGATTAGCAAATTTAAGAATTCTTGCTTTCAATTCATTAGCTCTTGGAGTCTGCATTTGAAATACTACTTGTAAAAAAGGACGATTTTCTTGATTAGCAATCACAGGAAGAAATTCTTCATCCTTCATACCTAACAATGCTTCAATATTTTCATTTATTATCTTTTGATCTTCAGCACTTGGTTGTTGTTGTAATGGTTGTGAGGGTGACTGTTGTACTACCGAAGAAGTATTAGGAGGAGTTGGCTGTGTAACATTTCTAAATGGCGTTGTTGCTTTATTTATCTCATCACGCAACATTGGATCTATATTAATTAACACTCCTGGTTTTAATATTCCACTATCTAATAAATTATTTTTTAATAAATTATCCGTTATAGCAAAAAATAAATCTCTACCACTTATATAGCTATATATTTTGTTTTCAGAAACATTACCCTCAATTTGCTTGTAGTGTTTATCATAAATTACTTTTGTCAGAGCTTCTTCTTTTTCCTCAGTAGTACTTTTTCCATTAATGATATTTAATATCTCACTATCAAATAACTGTGCTTCTGCAACACCACAACGCTCTGGCAATCTTAGCAAATAGGTCGCAGCTATTCTAGCTTGGGTATGTAGAGTAGGATTACTAAGAGTAACTACTTTCCCACGCATACGTCCCCAAAGGTTTGCTAATGGGCTTTGCTCAATATCTGCAATCGTTTTATATTTATCACCAAGCCCTAACATATTTTGAAGAGTATTATTACTTGCAAATAAAATATCTAAATCCTTACAATCCCACAAATCACTAAGACCACCTGCAATTGCAGCAATTACCTTATCATCACCCTTTGCAAGATTCCATAATTTGTCTATTTCATCAAACTGAACAATTAATCTTTTACCCTGAGACAATGCTCTTTTTGCTTCAACCTTAATAGCTGCCAAAACACTAGTAAGCATTTTTGATGCTCCAACCTGAGTAATTGCACCATATGTCCTAGCTACATCATCACCAGCATTTGCTACCAGGCTAGCTAGGCTACCTTGCTTCTCTATATGTTCTTGTATTCTGCCTGCTACTTTATTACCATTAATATTCCAAACAATATATTTATCTGGATCTCTTTTAACATGAGAACCTACAACCAAATCCATGGCTTCAGTTTTTCCGGTTCCAGAAGGTCCTATAAAAATAGCTTTCAGTTCATTTTCTTTTGCATTGCATAATCCTTCTACATCTTTTTTCTCATTTGTTATCTCTCCACCACTACCATCATTAAATCTCAATGGAGTATTCACTGTTTTAGAAATAAGTTTTGGATTTTCTCTTACCTCAATATCACTTAAAAAAGTTGACCCTGTCGCTATATTATAGGCATCTTCACCACATTTAAACCACACATTATGTTTCTGAAATTCTGAATATATAGATCCAATTACTCCGCCAAAGGTAAGAACCTTTAGTCCAAGTGCCCCCAATGATTTAAGTAAAGATGGTTGCTCTTGCTCACCACCACCTGAAGACAAAAATTTGTTATTTATATAAGAACCTACACTTGCAAGAATAGAAACTGCAATACCCCATGAAAAATATCTTTTAAAATAATATCCAATACCACCACTAGGCTTTTCTCGATTTGGTCCATATTCCTTATTCAAATCATACAAAACAGGGGTTCCTAAAAATCCTACTGCTTTTTTTGCAACTGGCCATTTATCCAAAAAACCTACTGCTTGAGTAGCTCCTCTTGCTATGCTTCCTAATGAAAGATTTGGAACAGGCATTCCTAACATCTATATTTGATTCCTTAAATAAATTTATCTAAATACATCCGAAAAGTAGTCTTAACCCAACATTAACCTATTTTTCATTTAAAAGTCAATACTTAAATTTTCAAACCAAATAATTTTTATACTAAGATGTACTAAAATTGATAATTACTTAGAAACAAAAATGAAAAAATCATTAAGCTTATCAAACCAAAATTCCTTAACCAAAGTTCTTAACTATTTTAATTTTATTAAGTTTGAACACACTATATTTGCTTTGCCATTTGCATTAAGTGGGGCATTGCTAGCACAAGAACAAGGATTTCCAAATCTGAGTACAATTTTTTGGATTGTTCTTGCTATGGCAGGTGGCAGATCATTTGCTATGAGCATAAACAGAATCCTTGACAAAGACATTGATCTTAAAAATCCAAGAACAAAATTGCGAGAATTACCACAAGAAACTATTACTAAAAATCAAGCTATTCTATTTTCAACAATTGCCTTAATTACCTTTATTTATGCAACTCTTCAACTTCCAAGAATTTGTTTATATCTTTTACCAATTGCCGCAATCTGGTTTTACCTTTATCCTTATACAAAACGCTTTACATCACTATGTCATATTTGGCTTGGAATAGCCCTAGGAGCTTCAGTTTTAGCTGGTTGGATTGCTGTAACAGGAGCAATCAACTCAATTATCCCATTTATATTAGGACTAGCAGTAACTTTTTGGGTAGCTGGCTTTGACATTATTTATGCCTGCCAAGACTATAGTTTTGATAAAGAAACAAATTTATATAGCATACCAACAAGATTTGGAATTAAAAATGCTTTAAACATTTCAAGAGTATTTCATATATTCACAATTTTATTTTTAGCTTTACTAGGATACATTTGTCAAATGACTTTTATTTACTGGGTTTCAGTTATATTTGTCTTCCTAATGC
>JAHFBD010000100.1:6593-7788 GCA_023250175.1 Candidatus Melainabacteria bacterium | reverse complement strand
ATAGTTCCAAGGGGGGTCGTAGTTCTACTACTAAAATCAAAATCAGTAGCTATTCCTTTTGCTGCAGTAAGGTAACTATTCTCATCCCACCCTATCTTTTGCTCCCAAAGAATAGTACAAAGCAAATAAGCTATTAACCAAACACAAACAATAAGCACTGGATATAAAAAAGCTGTTTTTTCTTTTGATTTTATAAAAGACTTGAAGGATTCTCTATCAGCTGATTCGCTTATCATTTAACACCATCTTTTTAATTAAAAAAGCAATTAGCCCAATTGAAAAAGTAAATAATGCAATTCCCTGTAAAATAATAAATCCCATTATTCCCAACGAACTAGTTAATAAATCTGTAAAAATCGGGATAATTAAAATTATTAATCCTAATACACTAATTGACCCAGAAATTAGCATGTAAATTTTTACCGGGTTATACAAAGAAATTGTTTCTACTAAAATTTGAGCTGAGCGTAAAATATCTCTCACATATCGAACTTTTGATTTCCCAATTCTAGGCCTATATTCAATCGGGAAATAATAAACAGATAGCCCTTCTAAAATAAAAATTAATGTAGTAGACAATGAAAATGAGAATCCACTTGACGTATGTGGGAAATACCGCATAATCACATCTTTTCTAAAAACCCGAAGACCAGAGTTAACATCAAGTATTTTTTCACCTGCTACAAATTGCGCTATTTGTTTAAATAGAAGTCTAGATAGCTTCTTCAAAAACGGATCAAAACTTTTTAAATTTGATCTTTTACCAATAATCAAATCATATCCATCTTCAAGCTTTTTCACCATTAACAAAATATCTTCAATTGGATATGTACCATCAGCATCAGTAATAGCAATGATTTCACCAGAGGCTGCGGCAATACCTTTTTTTATTGAGTAACCATATCCCTTGTTATAAGGATTTCTAACGACTTTTACATCTTTTCTGCTTTTTAATATCTCATAGGTTCCATCGAAAGACCCATCATCAACTATTACAATTTCGTGTAATGCTTTCCCAAGTAAAAAGTTAATTTCATCAATTGTTTTTTCAATTGCACCTCGCTCATTGAAACAGGGGATAACAAGTGAAATTTTTTCCATAACTGAAGATTAGAATAGAATTTATTCAGTTAATTATGGTATCTATACTATACTTTGTTAGCAAAACATCCATATTTAAGATTTTTTAATAAAA
>JAHFBD010000100.1:0-6583 GCA_023250175.1 Candidatus Melainabacteria bacterium | reverse complement strand
AAGCTCTAAAGGCTTTTACATATTTCACAATATCTTTAGTTCCTCTTATTGCTCTTATATTTCTATAAATTACTCGCGGCTGTCTATAATACTCCCTAAAGGCTTTAGCTAAGAGTTCTTGCATTTTCTCTTTTCCGATTTTTGGATTTACATAGACGGGGTTCGAATAGTCAACGGCACTGTAGTCTTTCCAAACCACATTTTCTTTTAGCCCACCATCTTCTCTAGCTTGTTCTAATAAGTGTGAGCCTGGATAGGGAACAGGTAAAAAGAAAAGTGCTGTTTCAGTTGCTAGTCTTTTTGCAAAATTAATAGTAGTTTCAACATCTTCGACATTCTCACCTGGCAATCCTAAAATATAACTTGCCATTACTTGAATACCAAGTTTTTGACAGTTTCTAATTTCTTGCTCATATTTATTTAACAAATAAGGTCTCCCTGTTGGATCGTTTGGATCTGGTTTGAATGCACTTGAGTATGATGCTTTTTTAATCAGCTCTAATGACTTAATATTTCCTGATTCAATTCCTATTTGTATCATCCAGCAACCAGCTCGCTTTAAAGCTACCAATAATTCATAATCAAGCTGATCTGCTCGTGCATTACATGCAAAGGTTATCTTTAACTTTTCAATTTCTGGTAAAAGTTTCATTATGAAATCTCTTCTTACTGTAAAAACACTATCTAAGAAATAGATTCCCTTCGTTCCATAATTATCAATTAGGTATTTTATATTTTCTACCGCTCGCTGGACACTAAGCGATCTGATTTTTCTACCAAGAACAGCTCCATGATCACAGTACGTGCATTGATATGGACATCCTCTTTGCAAAACCATTGGGTAATTAGGAAGATCTATATACTGGGTGACATGTGGAACATATTTTTCCATTGAAACTTTATGGTATGCCGGAAATGGTAATGCATCTAAATCAGGAATCGGTGTTCTTGGAGTAGTATATTTGACCTTATTTTCTTCTTTACTCCAAAAAGCCACCCCATCAATAGAATGATAGTCTTTCCCTTCTTTCAAACAAGTTGCTAAATCAACAAAGGCCTGCTCACCCTCACCAATTAAAATTAAATTTGCTTCAAGACACTCTTTTACCGTTTGTTCAGGAAGTGCTGTAGGATGAACGCCACCTAAAACAACCACTGCATCTGGATTAACTTCTCGCGCAATATTCACAGCATAAAAAGCATCATCTGCAGAGTTAGTCATACATGTAATGCCAATTAAGTCATATTTATTATTTTTTAAATGCTCTTTTAAATCTGAAAGCTTATATCGCTCAACCAAACAATCCAAAACATCACAATGAAATCCTTTGGATTCCATATAGCTTGCTATATACATTATTCCAAGGGGTGGAACATAACCACTACCTTTTTTAAATCTTCCCCATAAATTTTGATCAGAAATTGGTGGTTGCAAAACTAAAGTTCTTATTTCTTTGGTCATCATTTCTAGCTTCCTCATACCTCTCAAATAAACATTTAATTTAATTTGTATTTTACATTATAGCGTATAGTATAAAACATCTAATGGATAGGAAAACTCCTTAATTTTAGGCTCTAAATCCTAGGTTCTCTAGTCTTACCCTTTCTACCTTTACTTATACAGTATCTGCTATGCTATACGCTATAATTTACCTTTATGTGTGGAATAATAGGCATCTACAATTACACAACACAAGAACCTGTAAACAAAACAACTCTTAAAAAGGCTACAACAGTTCTATATCACAGAGGACCAGATGAAGAGGGTTTCTTTTTCGATGACAGGAATGGTGTTGGCTTTGGGCATAGAAGGCTTAGCATTATAGATTTAAGTACCGGTCAGCAACCTCTTTATAATGAAGATAATTCAATCGTTTCAATTTGTAATGGTGAAATTTACAATTTCCCGGAATTATATGATCAACTTACCGCTAAAGGACACAAATTTAAAACAAGATCTGACAATGAAGCTGTAATCCACTTATATGAGACTTATGGAACTAAATGCGTAGAACACTTAAATGGAATGTTTGCATTTGCAATATGGGATAGCAATAAAAAGCTCTTATTTTTAGCAAGAGATAGAATGGGCGTCAAACCTTTATATTATGCACTACAAAACAATTCGATTTATTTCTCATCTGAAATAAAGGGGTTACTAGCACTACCAGAACTTAAAAGAGAACTAAATCTTGAATCTTTAAATAAATACCTCTCTTTTGAAAATATTCCATCCCCACACTCTATAATCAAAAACATTTTTAAGCTTGAAGCTGGACATACACTAACGATTCAAAGCAATCAGCTCAGAAAAGAAAAGTATTGGGATTTACCCCTTGATTCACCAAAATTAAAGATTAGTGAACAAGAAGCAGTTGAAGAACTTGAAAGATTGTTTTATAAAGCTGTTCAAAGACGCTTATTAAGTGATGTTCCTGTGGGTGTATTTTTAAGCGGGGGAATTGACTCCAGTATAGTTGCAAAATTTATGGCAGATGCTTCCAGTGAAAAGATAAGAACCTTTTCAATTGGTTTTCACGAGAAATCTTTTGATGAATCAAAAATTGCGATGCGTTTTGCAAAAGAGTTAAACAGTGAACATAATCAATTTATGTTTGACAGCAAAGAATGTTTAAAACTCATTCCAAATATTGCAAATCTTGTCGATGAGCCTATGTCAGATGCATCAATACTCCCGACATATTTCTTATCTCACTTTGCATCTAAACAATTAAAAGTCTGCCTTGGGGGGGATGGAGGGGATGAGCTTTTTGCTGGATATCAAATATTTCCTGTCCATAAATTAATCGGACTATATAATATCTTGCCTCGTGAGCTAAGAAACCTGGCTTTGTTTATTGCAAATAAAGTTCCTCCTAGAGAAACTTATTTAAGTTTTCCGTTTGTATTAAAACAATTCTTACGTGGAATAGGCATGTCAAATGAAATCAGAATGTTTGTCTGGATGGGGGCATTCTTAGATAGTGAAAAGAAACAACTATTAAACCCCGATATTTGCTCAAGCATAAACAGAAATACTTTTGAAGATATTCAAACCTATTTAACCCACAAGTTTATCTCTACTGATGTCGATAGAATGTTATACCTGATTTCAAAGATTTACTTAACTGATGATATTTTAGTAAAGGTAGACAGAGCAAGCATGGCAACCAGCCTTGAAGTGAGAGCACCATTTTTAGATTATACTATCCAAGAATTTGGTGCACAATTGCCTTACGATCTAAAGCTAAGCAGACTTACATCAAAATATATCCTAAAGAAAATGGCTGAAAAGCATATACCAGAATATATTATTAAGCGAAAGAAACAAGGCTTTGCAATCCCAGTTACCAAATGGTTAAAAAGTGATTTAAAAGATATACTCTTACATTACACAAGCAAAAGCTATATTCAAAACCAAGGACTTTTTCAGCATGATTTTATAGACAAGCTAGTACAAAATCATTTAAATGAAACTTGGGATAATAAAAAGCTTTTATGGAATCTCTTAGTATTCCAACTTTGGTATGAAAAGCACAAACCAACAATAGGAACTCAAGATACAACATTTGCAACAAAAGAAGCCACTATTAGTGTTTAGACTACCTGCCACTTACAAATCTTTGTTTTAGTGCATTAGCAAAATATGTAATTCCATCATTCTCATCTCTATGATTTATCATAAAATAAATATCTTCTGAATCCATTACATAGCTTGGGTTTTCAGCAAGGTTAATTGCAAATCCTGTATTTGGATTATTTCTTGCAAAATCTTTATCTGCTTGTGTTACTTTATAGTTTTTATGTTTAGCAATGCATCGTGCAAACTCTGAATCAGGATAATCATATGGAATAGCTCTATCCTCATCTTCTACGACATAATCCTCTCTATTTAAAATCAACTCAACAAAGTCATACCTTACAGAGTTTTTCCACTGATACCAATCAGAGCTTATGTTATTGTCACGCAAATAATGAATAGACAATTCTGGATTATTTCTCACAAATGACCTATCTTCTTCTGTAATTTTATAATGTTTACTTTTTAAAATTGACTGCGTAAAAAAAGAATGTGGATATTGTTTAGCTATTCTTAAATCCTCAGCTTCAATAGTATAGTTAGGATTAAACACTATATACCTTGCAAAAGTGGAGTCTGGATTCTTACGTGCTATTTCTCTATCAACATCTTCCACAATATAACCTGGTCTTTCAAGTAATAAATAAAACCATGAGTTATGTCCAAAACATTTACGCGCTAAAACAACATCTTCTTTTTCAATTTTAAAATTAGGATTTTGTAACAACCCATGGGTAAAGCTTGAATTTGGATTATATCTTGCAATTTGTTTATCTTCTAATTCAATCTTATAACTTGCATGTCGTGTAAAGCTTGAAGTTATATATGGATTGGGATATTTCCTTGCAAAATCTACTTCGAACTTAGAAATACTATAATGTGGTAATTTAAACAAATCATCAAAGTATGTATAACCTCTTTCATCCCATCCAAGAAAATCTACAATAGTTTTTTTGTCTACATCTTCAAGCTTATAGCTGGGGTTCATGTATAAACCCTTGGCAAAATTTGAGTCTAGTTTTTTACGAGCAATCTCTATATCAATAGGTTCAATTTTATAATCTACTCTCTGTAAGATAATTTCTGCAAAATGAGAACGTGGATTTTTTCTTGCATATTCTATGTCTCCTTTATTAAGGAGATAATTTGGATTAAGCAATATATCTCTATAAGGAGTTTTATATTCATAATCTCTACCAGCATTTCTCCTCATATAATTTCTTGCTACTTCTTCGGAAATAGTATTAGAACATTTAAATTTTAGCTTTCTTAAATCATGATTATTCATTAATGATTTACCTAATAGAGATGGAAACTGGCATTCATACAGATAATTTAAATCGACTTCTAAATCTTTTCTACTAGCTAAAACAACAGCAAGAATACTATTTTGGTTCTTTGCTGCTATTTCAAAATCTTGATTTGTTAACTTATAATCAGGATGCTTAAGCATTTGAAACGCAAAACATGAATCAATATATTTTCTTGCTGTTTCCGCATCTTTTTCACTAAAACCATAATCTTTTTTCTTTAAAAATAACTCTGTCAAATCATTATCAGGATTACTTCTTGCAAAGATTCTATCTCCTTCTTGAATACTATAATCATCTCTTCTAAACAATTCCTGTGCAAAGCGAGTATCAGTATTTTTCCATGCAAAATCTCTATCTTTTTGTAAGATCTTATAGTTTTGGCTGCTTAACAAATAACTTGCAAAAAAAGAATCTGGATATTTTCTAGCAACAGCGCTATCAGCTTCTTCTGGCATATAAGTAGGATGGGCAATCAACCATTCTGACAAATCTAACAGTGGATTGTTTCTTACAAATTTTCTATCATTTTCATCAATTTTATAATCCTCTCTAAAAATTAATGCAAAAGCAAAATTGCTTTTTGGATTCTCTAATGCAACTTTTCTGTCTTCTTTTTCAATTTTATATTCTTTTCTTTTTACTACTATTTGTGCAAAGAATGAATCTGGATTTTCCCTTGCTATTTCTATATCTTGCTTTTCAATAACATATGTAGGACTATTAACGACAACACTAGAAAAGTAAGTATCTAGATTTAATCTTGCAACATTTATATCTTCTTGCTCTATCTTATAATCAGTCCGTTCTACTAATGCAGAGGCAAATATTGTATGTGGATTTTTTCTAGCATAAAAAATGTCTTCTTTATTAATCTTAAAATCTACATGTCTAACCAGTTCTTCTACTAAATGAGAATCTTCATTCTCTCTTATATATTTTTTCAATTCTACTGGCTCACTTATCATCTTTTGAAGCCATATTTGGTGAACCTTTTCATAATCTTCACTAGTCTTGCAAACTTGATTATGAAATTCTTGTATAGGATGAGCATCTCGCACAGTATTTTTATTAAAGCTGTCGCCTGCTATTAATAAGCTAGTTGAAGCTATTCCATAACGTAAAATATTTGATATCTTCATACTACCTTCTTAAAATTAATTGTTTTTTTAAATCTCTAGCAAAACTTGTAGAACCCCCATCTTCATTAACCGATGTCATCATAAAATCAATGTCTTCTGAGTCTATGACATAGTTAGGATTATGAGCTAATCCATAAGCAAATAAAGAACTGGGATTTCTTCTTGCAAACTCTTTATCTTCTTGTGTAACTTTCCAGTTTTTATGCCATGTTACAGACTGTGCAAAAGCAGAATCTGGATCATTATATGCAGTTGCTCTATCTTCTTCTTCTACGACATAATCATCTCTACCTAAAAGAGCGATTACTGAGTAATAATGATGAGAGTAATTCTTTTGATACTCTTTTTCGTTTATCTCCCCATTTATACCTACTAATATATAAGGGTTATTCCGTATAAAGTTCTTATCTTCTTCTGTAATTTTATAGTGCTTATTGTCTTCAAATAAATACCTAGCAAAATCTGAGTGTGGATATTTCTTTAAAACTTTAAGATCTTCTGGTTCAATAGTATAGTTAGGGTTTGCTAGTATATATTTTGTAAACCAGGAG
>JAHFBD010000290.1 GCA_023250175.1 Candidatus Melainabacteria bacterium | reverse complement strand
TAAGAGTAATCAGTCCTGTAAGTTTATTATCTTTGTCTACAACAGGCAAGTTTCTAATTTTCTCAAGAGCCATATAATCAGAGGCATTGATCAGAGTTGTTTCCTGAGGAATTGTATGTGGTTTTTGAGTGATTATATCTTTTATTAGCATTTTTCCTTTATCCAACAATTAGCTACATTTGTATCATCGATATCGTCTTTGTTGTTGATCTTTAAGTCTTTTAGGTTTTCCTTAATTCGTTTTTGTGTAATTACTACAAAACGTTTTAAGGCTTCTTTTTCAGCTTCTTTAACTTTAAGTTGTGTATTGTTTAATTTTATTTGTGCTGCTGCTAGTGAATATAAATCCATTGCAATATCTGACATTCTGATTAACTCTAATTGTCTTACGACCATGTTGTTTCCATATTTAAGTCCTAGTATTGCAGTCTTTAATGAAAGTATTTTTGTATGATACTGTAGCCATATAGCATCACTAAGATTTAGATTTCCAGCTTCAAATCTAAGCATTCCAGATGCTAGGCGCCATTTTGCTGGTACAAATGAACCCCAAAAATTAAAAACAAATTTTCTTTTCTTTTTTGAAGAATCTTCTTTTTTATTATTTGATCTTCCAAGTGTGAGTATTGGTTTTAGTAATGCGAAACAATGTCTTGCAATTGTATCGGCATCACTTTTTACTCCCTGTACTCCTACTCCGGTAACAAGCTGTTTCATTGCTTCGTTAACACCTTCAACAACAATTCCTATCCAGGCATCACGCAATGAAAGCTCCATTCCTCCTGAATGTCCTTTCATTGTTCCTGTTCCACCCCATAGTCTTAAAGCATGCGTTGCTACATCCCAGCTACCTTCAGTAGCAAGAATTTTAATTGCAGCGCACTCTGCAATAATATTCATATTGTCGCCATAGTCTTGTATTAGTGCAGTCGTCATATCAGAAGTAGCCTTTAGTGAGGCTACTGTGACTGCCATTCTTGATATGTATTTTTTTACCTGAGGCAGATCAGATTGCTTTCCTCCGAAAGCTTTAAACATTTCTCTTTGAATTGTATGTTCTAAAGCAGTTTCAAAAATATATCTTGCAGCTTCTGCTGAAGATGCACCAAATCCAGCACGTCCTTTGTTTAAACCATTAAAAATTACTTTTGCTCCACCTTCCACCTCACCTAAAACCTGTGATTTTGGAATTTTAAAATTTTCAAAAGTAATATGAGCCTGATTGCTTCCTCTAATCATCATTAGATCAAGAGGAGCAGACATTCTCATTCCTTTTTGTGCAAGCTCTTCTCTTTTTTTATTAATCTCTTCCATTGAGTCTGTAATTTTAAAAGGGAGTTCAACAATAAATACAGTAGGCTTCATTTCTTCCACACTAAGTCCATTGCCTAAATCTGTTTTTGTCATCATGTACATTAATCCAGATCTGTGAATATTTGTTATATAAATTTTTTCACCATTAATAATCCAATGATTATCATCGTCGGATGATTTAGCAATGCACTCCATCTTTCCTAGTGCATCAGTTCCTGACGCTGGCTCTGTAAGTCCAAAAGCTACAAGATAATTTCCTTTTGCTACTTCTTTTAGATAATGAGATTTTTGTTCTTCACTACCATACATCATAAGTGGTGCTGAACCTATTGTGCTATGGGCACTAATAATTGCAAGTAGTGTACCTGAAATATGTGCAAGGGTTTGTAGAACGGTGTCGTATTCTTTTTGTGAAAACCCTAAGCCGCCATATTGTTTTGGTACTTTTAGTTTGAACAGTCCTATGTTACTCATTCTTTGAAGAACTTCAGGGGGAACATAGCCATTTTGATCTATTTCAAAAGGATTAACTAAAGCTACTGAAAGCTGATCGTTTGAAATATTTAGTTCATTAAGCCATTGTTTTAGAGATGGAGATGGATCACTTAATGTAGCTTTTATTTCTTTTTCAGTTTTATCGAGCTTATTTTTTTCAGCTTCATATTCAGTTAATGCAGTCTTTTTATACTTAATGTCTATATTGTTTGTTCCATATCCCTTTGCTAAGGAGTCCAACACTGATGTCCTTTTTCTTAAAGCTATTTGAATTAAATGGCAGTAGGCTTCTATCTTTTCTTTTTTTTCATTAGGCAATTCTGTTTTTAGGTTTGATAGTAGTGTAAGTGGTATGTAGCCTCGAAATATTTGATGAAAAATGCCTTCTTTATGGTTTTTATCACCCACCATATCTTGGCTTTCATTTAAAACTTTTTTAATCTCTTCTTTTTTATTAATAGGATTTTCTTCTAAGGTTGCTTTATTCATCTCTAAATTCCTTATTTTCTTTTTAGGTTATTTTCATCAAAAATAAAAAGCTACTATCTTTTGGTATTGTACCCCTAGTAACATTAATATTCTCAATTGTTAATGCTAATTATCTGAAATTAAGTAAGAATTAATAGGGTTACTAATGAATTATTTAGTTACTTGGTTATTTGTAACTAAATTTTGTAATACTTTTGCTAGGTGGCTGGCTGGTTTATTA
>JAHFBD010000289.1 GCA_023250175.1 Candidatus Melainabacteria bacterium | reverse complement strand
TTGCTAATAGCTCCAAGTGAGCCAGCTCCTAGTTGCATCCAAGCCATGGCACCCTCTCGTCGGGACTCTGCACGGGCTATCCTTTTTTCTGCGGCTTCTAACTCTTCTTTTGTCGAGTTTTCAGAAGGTGGCGAAGTATCACCTAGTAGTTTTGTTCTTGCTATTAAGACTTGACCATATTCACCAAATGATGTTAAGGCATTAGTCCAAGTAGCTGGACTAGGTGCACAAAGTCCAAGAAGTGCTCCACTAAAAGCTTCAAATAATGCTACAAGCTCAGCAACACCAAATTTTTTATTCATTTGTTTTGTATAACATTCATTTACAAGCTCTGTAATTTTCTTTGCTTTGTTTGTGTCATCTGTTAAATTTCCTAAGCGATCATATTCAGCATTAAAAAATTTTGTTGATATTGGTATGTTTGAATTTATTGTTGTTGACATATTCTTTTGAGTATTATTCTCAGTAGGGATATTATTACTGAAACTATTTCTCAGTAGATCGGAGAGATGATAAAGATTCTCAAATCGTTACGTTTAAAGAAGAAAATATATTGACAAGTAAAAATATTACCTAATGATGATAGATACTTTTTGTGAATTATTATAGAAGGACTTATTTTTTTCGTGGATGTGAAAAGTTTAATTAGTGTTTAGGTTACAGGTGCTCTAAGTTAAAATATAGCTCTATGACTAAACTACTCTTAGAAAAATCAAAAATGGGCAGAAATTGTGCTAACTTGCCATTTTATTCTGATGATAGAAAGAATGATCCATTAAGTTTTTTACCAGCGGGCTTTATAAGAAATGAAAAATTAAACTTACCGGAAGTGTCAGAATTAATTTTAGTTAGACACTTTACAGAACTTGCAAAAAAGAATTTTTCAATTGATTCAGGATTTTATCCATTAGGTTCATGTACGATGAAATATAATCCTAAAATCAATGAAACGGTTTCCAGGTTAGATGGCTTAGCAAAGCTTCATCCTTTTCAGCCCCAGGAACAAGTCCAAGGTGCTATGAAGCTAATGTTTATTCTTAGCGAATATTTAAAAGAGATTTCTGGATTTAAAGCAATTACACTTCAGCCAGCTGCTGGTGCACATGGTGAGCTTACGGGCTTACTGATGATAAAAAAACATTTTGAAAAAATTGGAGATAAGAAAAGACTAAAAGTTTTGGTTCCAGATACTGCCCACGGAACGAATCCAGCCACTGCTAGTATGTGTAATTTTAATGTAGTAGAACTAAAATCAAATGATAGGGGACAAGTTGATATTGATTCTCTAAAAGCCAACTTGGATGAGACTGTAGCTGCAATTATGCTAACAAATCCAAATACACTAGGAATCTTTGAAGAGAATATAAAAACTATTAGTAAGATGGTTCATGATGTTGGTGGATTGTTATACTATGACGGAGCTAATTTAAATGCAATAATGGGCATTGCAAGACCGGGGGATATGGGGTTTGATGTTTGCCACTTAAATCTTCATAAAACGTTTTCAACACCACATGGTGGTGGTGGTCCTGGTTCTGGAGTTGTATGTTGCAATGAACTGCTAGAGCCATTTTTACCAGTACCAATACTATCAAAAGACAGTAATGGGAAATTTTCTTGGAACTATGATAGAAAAGATTCAATTGGGAAAATTAAAGCTTATTATGGAAATTTTGGAATGTTTGTAAGAGCTTTAGCTTATATAATGGCAAATGGTAAGGAAGGCTTGGAGCAAGTTAGTAAAGATGCCATCCTCAATGCAAATTATATAAAAGAACATTTAAAAAGTGACTATGAAGTCCCATATGACATTGAATGTATGCATGAGTTTGTAGCTTCAGGAAAAAAGCAAAAAAAACAGGGTGTAAATACTTTAGCAATTGCGAAAAGACTTTTAGACTATGGAGTTCATGCTCCGACAATATATTTCCCCTTAGTAGTATCAGAAGCAATAATGATTGAACCTACAGAAACAGAGTCTAAAGAAGAATTGGATAATTTTATTGATATTATGAAAAAAATTGCTCAGGAAGCAATGATAGATCCAGGACTTGTAAATGGTGCTCCATATACCACTCCAGTAACTCGTGTGGATGAAGTAAGTGCTGCAAGGTATTTAAACTTATGCTGGAGTTCAAATTGCAACTTATAGCTCTTTGACTTTTCTTTATGGATTTAACTGCAGTATCAAAATACTTAATTTATAGCGGGGTATTTATGCTGACGACAGGAAGCATCTTATATTTCCTCAGTAAATTGGATATTGGCTTAGGAAGATTACCTGGTGACATAATAATACAAAGAGAAAACTCTTCATTTTATTTTCCATTAGCAACATCCATTATTATTAGTATTGTCTTAACTCTTATATTAAATATTTTTGTAAAAAGAAGATGAGAAACCTACGCCACTTATATTTTTTATTGAAAGTAGCAAGTGTTTGTATTTGTTTGATATTTATCTTGCCAGCTTCTTGTAAAGAGATTGATATAGGCTTAGTCATATCCAGTGGTTTGGTTAC
>JAHFBD010000288.1 GCA_023250175.1 Candidatus Melainabacteria bacterium | reverse complement strand
AATGACCTATATCCAGATGTTTCAGTTTTATATCTAAGTTCACGACCTAATTTATTAGAAAGCTACCAAAACAACAAGTTTAATAATTTATGTGCTTTAAGACAAATCTGCGAAAATATACCAGAAATTAAAATAACCCAAGTAGGCATAAAATCAGTTTCACAAGAAGAAGCAGATTGGCTTGAACAAAATGATACAAACATAGAAATTTACTTTGCTAAAGATATTAAACAATGGAAAACCGCTGACATTTTGTCTAACTTAACAAAGAACGTATATATAAGCTGCAACCTTAATGTACTAGATCCTGGAATAATGCCCTCAAGCATGTTACCAGAACCTGGTGGTTTAAACTGGGAAAGAATTTTAGATGTTGTAAAAAATGTTTGTGCCTTTAAAGAGATAGTAGGAATAGATTTTGTAGGACTATCACCTATAACTGGGTTAAATGCACCAAATCTACTTGTTGCAAAACTTGTTAATAAATTTATTGCTTATACATTTGCACGACAATTAGGTGCATTTGAGGAAGAGGCTTCGCTTGTTAGCCAAGAGTCCTGATACTGAGACATAAGATATTTCAGACAGAATAGGTAGCTTAAAAAGACACGGTAAATTAGTAATTCTTGAGATTTCATCTGGTGCTGTTTTTATAACAATATCATTTGTTTGTTCACCATAGCCAGAGATTACAAAACCTAAAACATCTAATTCTTTTTGCTTTGCAAACTCTATTGTCAAAACAGTATGATTAATAGTTCCAAGAGTAGCCCTGGAAGCCACTAGCAAAGGATAATTCAAATCTTGAATAAGATCTGCTACCAAATAGTTCTCTGCAATAGGAACGGCAATACCACCTATGCCTTCAACAATTACACAGTCAAACTCTTTCTCTAGTTTTCTTATATTGGAAATTATCTGTTTAATTTCAATTTTTTTTGCTTCATGCTCTGCTGCTACACTAGGCGCCGCAGGAAGACTGAAACTATAAGTATTAAAAACTGGGACTTTATTTCCTGTAATGGACTCTAAGAATTCAGTATCTTGTGGAAAACCTGTTTGAATAGGTTTTACTACAGCAATCTTTCTACCTTCTTGTAAGAGAGATAAAGACAAGTACGCCGTTACGATACTCTTTCCAACTCCAGTATCTGTACCAGTAACAAAGAGCCTAGTATAACTCAGATTATTTTCTTCCTCTTAAAAACTCTGGGATATCCAAAACATCAGAAGCCATTCTTTTTACTTTATCATCAATGATCATTGCTTTTGGTTTAGCTTCTACAACTACTTTTTCTTCTTTTTTATCAGTGGCTACACCAACAGAACTAAAGAACTCTTTAGTAAACTCTTTTGTTTGAGCTCTTTGTTTTTCTACGGTTTGTTGTTGCATTGCAAAACCAGTAGCAATAACTGTTATCTGAACTTCACTGCCGAAATTTGGATCAATTACTGCACCAATAATTATATTGGCATCATCTTGTGCAAGTTCATATATTAAACCTGCAGCTTCATGTACTTCATGTAAAGTAAGGTCTGGTCCACCCGTAACATTAAATATGATTCCTGATGCACCATTAATTGTAGTCTCAAGCAATGGACTTTCTATTGCCTTTCTTGCTGCTTCTGTTGCTCTGCCTTCTCCACTTGCTCTGCCAATACCCATAAGAGCAGAACCAGCAGAACTCATAATATTTCTAACATCTGCAAAATCAACATTTATCAATCCTGGAATTGTAATTATGTCTGATATTCCTTGTACACCTTGAAGCAAAACATCATCTGCTTGCTTAAAAGCATCATGTACAGAGGTACGTCTTTCAATTACTTGAAGAAGTTTATCATTTGGTATTGTAATCAATGCATCTACTTTTTGTTTTAAAGCTTCTATTCCTTGTTCAGCTTGAGTTATTCTTCTTCTTCCTTCAAAAGTGAATGGCCTTGTACATACTCCAATTGTTAAAGCCCCTAAATCACGCGCTATTTCTGCAACAATAGAAGCTGCTCCTGTACCAGTTCCACCACCCATTCCATTTGTAATGAATACCATATCAGAACCTTCTATAGCAGTAGCAATTTCATCACGGCTTTCTTCTGCTGCTTTTAAACCAATGCCTGGATTTCCACCAGCTCCTAAACCCTTTGTTAATTTATTTCCTATTTGAATTTTATTTGGTGCTTGGCACAACTTTAGTGCTTGAGCATCTGTGTTTATTGCCCAAAATTCTACATTGGTTAATTTACTCTCAATCATTCTATTTACAGCATTACAACCAGCTCCACCTATACCAAATACTTTTATATTTGCTAATGAAATATCTAAATTTGGATTTGAGTTGAAGTTTTGTTTTTCCATGATTCTTTTTTACCTCATTTTTATTTTTACTAGATTCTTTTTTAGAACTCTATTCTTGATATGCTATGACCTCAATCAAAAAAATGCAAGTGTTACTTAGATCATTTTTTTATATATTTTTCCTTTTCTGTTTTTTCTAGAAACAATTAGGACTTCAAATATTGA
>JAHFBD010000287.1 GCA_023250175.1 Candidatus Melainabacteria bacterium | reverse complement strand
GAAAATTTTGGACAAGATGCTATTCCATATGTGGCAGATTGTTTGCATAAGCAATATGGGTATTCTAAAGAACAAATACAGGCTCAAGTAAAACAATATGAAGATGGTATTGTGAAGCTTAGATCAGTATAGAAGGAATCTTATGCTTGGCTATTAAATCGCTATAGGTTTCTCTTTCAATAATAACCTCTGATTGTCCATTATTAACCAGTATACAAGCAGGTCTAGGAACCATATTGTAGTTAGATGACATGCTGTAATTGTATGCTCCAGTATTTGATATAGCAATTATGTCACCAGGAAGTATTTTAGGTAATAAAATATCTTTTATAAGTATGTCTCCGGTTTCACAATACCTGCCAGCAATAGTTACTACTTCTTGCTCTGGTTTGTTAATTTTATTGGCAACGATAGCACTATACTCAGCTTTATAAGTAATAGGTCTTGGATTATCAGCCATGCCACCATCTACAGATATAAATCTTCTTCCATTTGGAACTTGCTTTGTGCTGCCTGTTTTATATAAAGTTATTCCACTTGTTCCTATTAAGCTTCTTCCTGGCTCACATATTAAGCGTGGTAATTTTAAGTTTAAATCCTTGCATTTTTTTTGTATCTTTTCTGAGGTTAGTTTTGCCCAATTATCAATTGAGATTGGGTCATCGCTATTTAAATATGAAATTCCTATTCCACCTCCAACATCTAATTCTTGAATTTCAATATTATATTTTTGCTTAGTGTAAAGAGCTTGTCCAAGTAAGATATCTATAACATCTAAGTAAGGCTCTAGTTCAAATATTTGAGAGCCAACATGTGCATGATATCCTTTTAAGGACAAATTTTTTCCACTTTTAGTTAAATATTCCAATACATTATCTAAGTGTTCTAAATCAAATCCAAACTTGCTATCTAGGTGCCCTGTTTTTATATATTCATGTGTGTGACATTCAATTCCAGGAGTAAGTCTTATTAAGATATCAACAATCTTATTGTTTTCTTTTGCTATTGTTTGTAACAATTCAAGCTCATAAAAATTATCACAAACAATTCTTCCAATGCTATTTGTGATTGCATATTTTATTTCCTCTTCGCTTTTATTATTTCCATGAAAGTAGATCTTCTCTTTATTGAAGTGTGTATTTAATGCAATGAATAATTCCCCTCCAGATACCACATCAATTCCCAGATTAAACTGATTGGCAAGTTTAAAAATAGCAGTACAGGCAAATGCTTTTGCTGCATATAAAACTAAAGAGTCAGGGTAATATCTCTTTAAACTTGTTGTATATTCAAGTATCTTATTTTTAACAGTTTCAAGATCTATAACATATAGAGGAGTTCCATATTGCTTTGTAAGCTCTATAGTGTCACAGTTACCAATCATTAAATGTCCTTTGTCATTAGCTTTAGAGGTTTGTGGAAATGTGCTTAATTGGGTTAGATTTGATGGTAATGAATGCATAATATTTGATTATATTTTAATAACGATTTCTATTTTGCCTTAGTCTTAGCATATTATACTTGATTTTTTAGTTAGCCAACTCTGAAAAGATTATTAAGGACTTATGAATAATATTAATGGTAGAAAATAAAAAAAAGGCTAAGTTATTAGCTCTTGTATCAATAATATTTTTTTCTGTCAGTGGTGGGCCGTATGGTTTGGAAGAAATTGTAAGCTCTGTTGGACCGTTAAATACTCTTTTATTAATTTTGCTTTTGCCAATTGTTTGGACAATTCCTGAAACGATGATTGTTGCTGAACTATCTAGTTCATATCCCATTCAAGGTGGGTATTATAGGTGGGTTCAGATTAGCATGGGGCGTTTCTGGGGATTTATGGAAGGCTGGTGGAGCACATTATATACACTAATTGATCTTTCTCTCTATCCAATATTGTTTTCAACATATTTAAAAATATTATTTCCTTCGATAGATTCCCATTTGTTGTATTTTATTCAGTTGATTATGATTTGGGTTTGTGCTGTTGTAAATATTCTTGGAATTAGGGTGGTGGGGAATATTCTTACTTCTTTTCAGTTTTTTATTTTGTTTACATTTGCAATATTTATTATTCTTGGAATGAATCATATTTCATTTGATTTTTCATCAATAATGGGTTCATACCAGCAGCCTACTTCTAGCAAATTATTTCTTGGGTTATCAATTGCCTTTTGGAATTTTATCGGTTGGGACAATGGCTCTACTGTTTTACATGAAGTTGATAATCCAGGGTTAAATTATCATAAAGCATTATTTATCAGTATTCCAATAATAGTATTTTTTTACTTTTTTCCTACGTTGGTTGGCTTGTGTATTCATACTAGCTGGCAAGATTGGAAGTTTGGAGAATTTTCTTTTATTTCTAATTCAATGGGTTTCCCTTTTTTAGGAACTGTTTTAGCTGTGGGTGGGATGTTGACCTCTTTAGGTTTATTTAATTCAATGCTTTTATCTTCTACAAGAGTTATTATGACTTTAGCTGAGGATAAGCTCTTACCTTCAATGTTTTCAGCAGTTCATAGTAAATA